>NZ_JBHURV010000013.1:21946-59586 GCF_042673865.1 Streptomyces sp. NPDC056987 | reverse complement strand
GCTTTATGTTCGCCGCCGGGGTTTTGGGCGGTATAGGGCGGGGTTGCGCGGGGTTGGACACCGCGGCCGGGGGCGCCCCGGGGTGGGGCCCCCCGCCGTCCGTGCGACAGATGAGGCGCGAGGGGAGCGCGTGGCTTGTCAGCTCGTCAGCTCGCCGCCTTGGCGCGTCACGTCAGCCGCGCCGACGGTGCGTCAGGCGTTCGAGCCGGCCTGCCACTCGGCCCAGTCCATGTTCCAGCCGTTGAGCCCGTTGTCCGGCTTGATGGTCTTGTCGTCCGAGTTCTTGACAATGACCACGTCGCCGATGAGCGAGTTGTCGTAGAACCACGCGCCGGGCTGGTTGGAGTCTCCGGCGCCCTTCACGTCCGCGAGGCCGACACAGCCGTGGCTGGTGTTGACGTTGCCGAAGACCGAGCGGGCGCCCCAGTAGTTTCCGTGGATGAAGGTGCCCGAGGTGGACAGCCGCATGGCGTGCGGGACGTCCTTGATGTCGTACTCGCCCTTGCCGTCGTCGTCCGTGAAGCCGACCGTCGCACCGTTCATCCGGGTCTCCTTGAACTTCTCGGAGATCACCATCTGGCCGTTGTACGTCGTGTTCTCGGGCGAGCCGGCCGAGATCGGGATGGTCTTGATCGTCTTGCCGTCACGGGTGATCGTCATCATCTTCGACTTGGCGTCGACGGTGCTGACCTGGTTGCGGCCGATCTTGAAGGTGACGGTCTTCTGCTGGACGCCGGTGACGCCCTGGGCACCCTCGACGCCGTCCAGGGCGAGCTTGAGGGTGACCGTCGAGCCGCCCTCCCAGTACTGCTCGGGGCGGAAGTCGAGGCGCTGCCCGCTGAACCAGTGGCCGACGACCTCCTGGCCGCTGCTGGACGTGACCGTGATCGCGTCCCGGACGGCCTTCTTGTTGGTGATCGCCTTGTCGAAGTTGATCGAGACCGGCATGCCGACGCCGACGGTGGAGCCGTCCTCGGGGGTGAAGTTCCCGATGAAGCTGTTGCTGGGCGAGACGGTGGTGAAGGAGACGTTCTCGTGGGCCTGACGGCCCTTCGCGTCCTTCGCCGTCGCGGCGATCTTGTAAGCGGTGGAGCGGTCGAGCTGCCCGTCCGGCTTCCAGCTCTTGGCATCGGCTGCCAGCGTGCCCTTGACCTCGGTGCCGTCGGCGGCCGTCATCTTGACGTCCGTGAGCTCACCTTTGGTGACGGTGACCTTCGCGTCGTTGTTGATACCGACATTCGTCGCACCGTTCTTCGGCGCGACGGCTATCTGGGCCTCGGAGGTCTCTTTGGCAGCCGCTTCGTCCGCCTGGACCTGTGAAGAAGTCTTCGAGCTCTCGGCGCCGGTCTTCTCGCCGTCGCCGCCGCTGCACGCCGAAAGCACCAGAACGCCGCCGAGAACCGCGGACGCGGCCGCGAGGACCTTGCGCCGCTTGCTGTCCTTCATCACACGCTTCTCCATCATCGCCGCTTACCCTGCCGATAACCCTTAAGAACGCCTGTATCCGTTCTTCCGGTTCCGCATCAGCCGGCAGTGTGGTGAACACCACGTCGCGGCCGGGAAGCAGGCCGGCCCCGGTCCGCCGGCTGCTGCGGACCGAGGCCTACCAGGGTTGCACGCTCACGCGTCAGCGCCGACCAGCGGTGACCTCCCCACCGCCGACGACGCCTCCGACCTGCTCCGACGCCTCGTCATCCAGATCCTCGTCGTCCCCCGTGAGGTCCCATTCCACCGAGTCCGGGTCGTAGTCGATCAGCTCGCTGGTCCACGACGCCTGGGCGAGGCCGACCCCGGGGATCTGCTCGATCAGGTCGTGGGGCTCGACGAGGTACGCCAGGGCCTCCGCCTCGTCGCCCCGTACCGCCGCCCGGGCCCGCGCCCGCTCGTCGTCGGGCACGGAGACGTCGCCGTCGATCCGGGCGAGGGCGGCGGAGCCGAGGCGCTCGGGGTCTTCGACCTCCAGCACCAATTCGACCGTTACCCGCACATACCGTGATGTTTCTGTAGTGGTCATACGACGGAGGGTACGGCTCCGGAGCCCAATACCGGCCGCACGGCACCGGCGAACCTGGCGGCGACCGGGTGGCGCCCCGCCGGCGACCCGGACGGCGACAAAACGGGCTCCGTGCAATGGCGGGCGAGAAGTTGGCTAGCATCTCCCCCACTCACCCAATTCGGCGCTGCCACAAGGGGGATCCATACGTGTCCGTCGCACGGCGACCGCTGCTGACGGCTACCGCGGCCGGAACGCTGCTCTGCGCTCTCTGGTTCGTCCCGTCCGCGAACGCCACCGGTGACCGGGGCGCCGCCCCGGCGCAGGGATCGGCGCCCTCCGCCCAGAGCCTGAGCGCCGACGGATCGCTCGACAGTCCTCTCGGATCGGAGGTCTCCGAGGTCACGGACAGTACCGACAGCTCGGTGGGCCCGGCCGCTCCGGCCGGACCCACGGCGTCCGCCGAGGCCACGCCCCTGGCCGACACCGGAGCCGGCTCCGGCTCCGGCTCCGGTGGGCCGAGGCTCGCGGACACCGGTGGCGTGGACACCACGCCGTACGTGCTCGGCGGGAGCGTGTCGCTCGCCATCGGCGTGGCGTTCGTCGCGTACTCGGTGCGCAGGAGCGCCCGCGAGTTCTGACGTACGGCGGGCGCTCCCCGTCACCGGCTCGGCGCGCCCATCAGGCGAGCGGCCCCGTCACCGGCTCCACCGCGGCGACCAGCAGCCCCTCCCGTACGAAGGCGTCCGCCCCGGCCAGATCCGGGGAGAGGAAACGGTCGGGCCCCGGCCCCGCCACCCCCGCGGCCCGCAGCGCGTCGATCACCGCGCGGGAGGCGGGCGCGGGGGTCAGCCCGTCCCGCAGCTCGATGGCACGGGTCGCCGCGTACAGCTCGACGGCGATGATCCGGGTCAGGCTGTCGACGGCGGTACGGAGCTTGCGCGCCGCCGACCACCCCATCGAGACATGGTCCTCCTGCATCGCGGAGGAGGGGATCGAGTCGACGGAGGCGGGGACCGCGAGCCGCTTCATCTCGCTGACCAGCGCGGCCTGGGTGTACTGGGCGATCATCAGCCCCGAGTCGACCCCGGGGTCGTCCGCGAGGAAGGCCGGCAGCCCGTGGGAGCGGTTCCTGTCGAGCAGCCGGTCGGTGCGGCGCTCCGCGATCGAGCCGAGATCGGCGGCGACGATCGCGAGGAAGTCGAGGACGTACGCGACGGGGGCGCCGTGGAAGTTGCCGTTGGACTCCACGCGTCCGTCGGGCAGCACGACCGGGTTGTCCACGGCCGAGGCCAGCTCCCGGTCGGCGACGAGCCGGGCGTACGCGAGGGTGTCCCGGCCGGCCCCGGCGACCTGCGGGGCGCAGCGCACGGAGTACGCGTCCTGGACGCGCGGGGCGGCGTCCTCCTGGAAGTGCCCGGTCAGCCCGGACCCGGCGAGCACCCGCAGCATGTTGTCGGCGCTGGCACCCTGGCCCGGGTGGGGGCGGACGGCGTGCAGTTCGGGGGCGAGCACCTTGTCCGTGCCGAGCAGCGCCTCCAGGCTGAGCGCGGCGGTGATGTCGGCGGAGGTGTAGAGCCGGTGCAGATCGGCGAGGGCCATGATCAGCATGCCGAGCATGCCGTCGGTCCCGTTGAGCAGCGCGAGCCCCTCCTTCTCGCGCAGTTCGACGGGCGCGATGCCATGGGCGGCGAGCAGTTCCCCGGCGGGCCGCACCACCCCGTCGGGCCCCTCGGCATCGCCCTCCCCCAGCAGCGTGAGCGCGCAGTGCGAGAGCGGCGCGAGATCGCCGGAGCAGCCGAGGGAGCCGTACTCGTGGACGACGGGGGTGATGCCCGCGTTGAGCACGTCGGCCATGGTCCGCGCGACCTCGGGGCGTACGCCGGTGTGCCCGGAGGCGAGCGTCTTGAGCCGGAGGAACATCAGCGCGCGTACGACCTCCCGCTCGACGCGCGGCCCCATTCCGGCGGCGTGCGACCGCACGATGTTGCGCTGGAGCCGCCCCCGCAGCTCGGGCCCGATGTGCCGGGTGGCGAGCGCCCCGAACCCGGTGGAGACCCCGTACACGGGCTCGGGCTTGGCGGCCAGCGCGTCGACGACCTCCCGGGCGGCGGCGAGCGCGGCCAGGGCCGCGGCGGAGAGCTCGACGCGGGCGTGTCCGCGGGCCACGGCGATGACGTCCTCGGCGGTCGTCCCTGACGTCCCCACCACGACAGTATGCATATCCATATTCAGGAGCGTACGTACTGAATCTCGGGGTGTCACCCTCCTGGCGGGGCGTCGCGGTTGGCCCATACCGGCCGTCGAGACCCTCTTGCACACCGCGCGCCGCACGCCATAAGTTACCCGCAGGTAGCCCGCCAGGCGGGCGGCGGCCCATTCCTGCACCGACACTGCGGCCCCGCGGCGCCCCGCTCAGCCCGAAGGAGTCGCCATGCCCTCGCTCGACCGTCAGGACAACGTCTTCGTCCTCGACCTCGGAGACGGGGAGAACCGTTTCCACCCCGACTGGCTCACCACCGTCGGCGCCGCGCTCGACGAGGTGGAGCAGGCGGAGGGACCCCGCGCCCTGGTCACCGCCGCCACGGGCAAGTTCTACTCCAACGGGCTCGACCTGGACTGGCTCCTCGCCCACGCCGAGCAGCAGCAGGAGTACGTCGCCTCCGTCGAGGCGCTGTTCGCGCGGATGCTCTCGCTGCCGGTCATCACGGTGGCCGCGCTGCAAGGGCACACCTTCGCCGCCGGCGCGATGTTCTCCCTCGCCCACGACTTCCGCGTCATGCGCGCCGACCGCGGCTACTGGTGCCTGCCCGAGGCGGAGATCAACATCCCCTTCACCCCCGGCATGGCCGCCCTCGTCCAGGCCCGGCTGGCGCCGGGGACCGCGCACGAGGCCATGCTGACGGCCCGCCGCTACGGGGGCACCGACGCCGCGGCCACCGGCATCGCCGACCGGGCGGTCAGCGAGGACGCCGTACGCTCCACCGCCGTCGAACTCGCGCAGGCACAGGCGGGCAAGGCCGGCGACACCCTCGGCACGATCAAGTCCCGCATGTACGCCCCTGCCCTGGCAACCCTCCGCGACACCACCGCCCCACTCGGCTGACCCCCTCCGCCGCGGCGCGCCTCACCGGTGTCGGGTGGTTCAGCGGGCCCGCCCGGAACCGGCCGAATCTCTACCGGCTCCTGCTGACCCGCGCCCCCTCGGCCCCACCGCCGCCTCCGATGCCGGGCCGCGTCGCGGAACGTCTTCCTCGACGCCGAGAAGGCGATCCCCGGTCTACGGCGGCGGCGCGTCGCGGAAGCGGCGGCGGTCGCGGGCCGGGAGGGCCGGGGCGTCGGCGAGGCGGACCACGGCGCCGTCGCGCCCCGCCACCACCGGGCCCGCCGCCCGTACCGCCTTCGCCCGGTACTGCGCCGCGTCCGCCAGCCGGAAGAGCCGGCGCCCCGAGCTCACCTCGCCGATCGGGTCGCCCGTCGAGGCGAGCCCGCACGCCACCCCCTCGCCCAGCTCCAGCTCCGCCGCCCGCGCACACAGTTCGGCGGCGACCGCGATCACCTCGTCGGCGGTCGGGCCCACCGCCAGCAGGCAGAACTCGTCCCCGCCGAGCCGCGCCGACAGCGCGCCGGGCAGCCGCGCGCCGCAGACGGAGAGGAGTGAGGCGAACCGTTCCAGCAGACGGTCGCCGACCGCGTGCCCGAGCGTGTCGTTGACCTGCTTCAGGCCGTTGAGATCGCAGACGACGAGGCTGACGACGGCCCCGTCCGCCTGGTACGCCGCGATCGCCTGGTCGAGCCGCGCGTCCACCGCGCGCCGGTTCGCCAGCCCCGTCAGGGGGTCGGTGAAGGCGAGACGCCGTACCTCTTCGAGCCGTTGCGTCTGGGCGAGCCCCGCCGCCACCACCGACGCGATGACGGTCGCGAAGTCCGCGTCGTCGGCGTCGAACACCGGCGCGCCGAGCGGCCGCGCCACGTACAGCTCGCCCCACGCCCGGCCGTGCAGCACGATCGGCGCCACCACGCAGCACCCCCGGCCGCGCCGCCGCAGCGCCGCCACGCGCTGGTGGCAGTAGCCGGGCGGCCCGGAGGTCCGGGTCCCGCCGCTGGCCGGGACCTCCGCGGTGCCCGTCGCGGACTCGACCCAGGCGTTGGGCCCGCCGCCGCCCGCCCAGCGCTCGTGCAGGAACTCCGCGATCTCGGGGAACTGGTGCACGGGGTACGACTCGTCCTCGGGGAACTCCTCCTCCCCCGCGACCCGGTCCCCCGCGTTCACCAGGACCTTGAGCCGCCCCAGGTCCCGCTCCCACACCGACAGCGCCGCGAAGCTCCCCGCCAACGCCGTCCGGGCGCCCCGCGCCGCCGCCCGCCACGACTCCCGTGCCGTCGGGGCCGCGGCCATCGCCTGGGACAGTGCCACCATGGCGCGCAGACGCCCATCCACTCCCATCACCCCACCTTAGGGCGCTTTGGGGCGATTTCATCGCCTGCGGCGACGGGGTATCACCCCGCGCCCGGCCGCCGTCAGACCGCTGTCAGACCGCCGTCAGGCGCCGGGCCACTGCGGCTTCCGCTTCTCGTTGAACGCCGCCACGCCCTCCGCCCGGTCCCCGGAGAAGGCGACCTCCCGCCAGGCGGCGTCCTCGACCTCCAGGCCGGCCCGCAGGTCGAGCCCGTGCCCGAGCCGCAGCGCGCGCTTCGCGGCCCGCACCCCGACGGGCGAGTTGGCGGCGATACGGTCCGCCAGCGCCAGCGCCTCGTCCCGGTCGGCCCCCTCGTCCACCAGGAGGTCCACCAGCCCGAGCCCCGCCGCCTCCGCCGCCGGCACCCGCCGCGCCGTGAAGATCAGCTCCGCGGCGCGCGCGGCCCCGACCCGGCGGGGCAGCAGCTGCGTACCGCCGCCCCCGGGGATCACCCCGACCGATACCTCCGGCAGCCCGACCACCGCGGACGGGTCCGCGACGATGAGGTCGCAGGCGAGCGCCAGCTCGAACCCGCCGCCCAGCGCATAGCCGTGCACGGCGGCGACCACCGGCATCGGCAGCTCCAGCACCCCGGTGTACGCGGCGCGCGCGAGGGGCCGGGTGGCCAGCAGCTCGGCGTCGCTCAGCGCGTTCCGCTCCTTGAGGTCCGCGCCGACGCAGAAGGCGCGCGGGTGCGTGGAGGTCAGCACCGTGACCCGTACGCTCCGGTCGGCCCCCAGCTCCGTACAGGCGGCGGCCAGCGAGCGGGCCAGCTCGACGGAGACGGCGTTCATGGCCTTCGGCCGGTCGAGCACCAGCTCGGCGACATGGCCGCCCGCGCCGTGCCGCCGTACGGCGACGGACTCCCCGAACCTCTGCTCGCTCCCGGCCACGCGGCATCCTCCCGGTCAGTGGTCAACCTGGTCAGTGGTCAACCGCCATCCGTTAACGTCGGTTCACCGGGAGCGATCCTAAGTGGCGCGGCGTCCCAGGTGCCAGGGCTCCACCACGCCCAGACCGCGCACCGGCCGCTGCCACATCGGCTGGAGCCCGAAGCGGTAGACGGGCGGCACCTCGCCCTCCTTCTCGGCCCGCGCCGCGGCCTCCGCCGCCTGCGTCTCCGAGGCCGGGGCGTCTCCCGTACGGATCAGCTCCTCCGCGAACGCGCCGTCCACCAGGACGGTGTCCTTGGGCGCTATGGACGTCAGCCGGCTCGCGAGGTTCACCGTCGTGCCGAAGACGTCGCCCATCCGCGTGGTGACCGTGCCGAACGCGATGCCGACCCGGAGCGCCGGCATCGTCTCGTCGTGCGTCATGGTCTCTATGAGCCGCAGCGCGATCTCCGCGGCCGTACCGGCGTCGTCCGCCGCGTACAGCACCTCGTCGCCGAGGGTCTTGATCAGCCGGCCGCCGTGCGCGGCGACGAGGTCGGCGGAGGTCGTCTCGAACGCCTCGACCAGCTCGCCCAGCTCCTCCTCCTCCAGCCGCCGGGTCAGCCGGGTGAACCCGACGAGGTCCGCGAAGCCCACGGCGAGCCGGCGGTCGACCATCTCGTCGTCGTCCGCCGCCTGCACCACGCGCCCGGTCGCCGCGGCGAGCTGCCGCCGCCACACGTAGACGAGGAACTCCTCCAGCTCCGGCAGGAGCAGCTCGATCAGGGGGTAGGTGACCTCGGTGCGGGTCATTCCCGGCTCCGGCGGCTCCGTCAGCCCCTCCAGGAAGGAATCGATCTGCCACTCCGCCAACCGGGCGGTGGTCTGCCCCGTCGACCGGGCGACCTGGATGGCCATCGGCTCGCTCAGCAGCCCCGCCTCGACAAGACCGGAGAGCCGCCGCAGCGCCAGCACGTCCGCCTCGGTGAGCGCCTTGGCCTGGCCGATGTCGGCGAAGCCCATGGCGCGCCAGAAGCGGGAGGCGAGATCCATCGAGACCCCGGCCGTGCGGGCCGCCTGGAAGGGCGTGTAGCGGCGCTCCGCACCGAGGATGAGCTGTTCGAGCCGGATCGCGAGGGGGTCGTCGGTCGGCTCCGCCGTGTGATCGACGACATGGTGCGGGGTCGGGTGGCCCGAGGGGTCCGGCGGCGGAGTCTCCGCGCCGGAAGCCGAATCATCGACGGTCACCAGCCGCCTCCTGCCCGTTCCCTGCGCACTGCCCTGCCGATCTGTCGTGGACCGCCTCAACGATACGGCAGATGTGCCCTGGCTCACGTCCCTGGGTGGTATGAGACGGTCCGTCCTGAGGTACGGGCGGGCGCGTGCGGAGCACGTCGTACGGCCACCGACCGCCCCCGTGCCACGACCCGGCCGGGGATTCACCCGCGGTGCCCCTGGACTATGCCCCGCGTACGTGCAAGCCCTACGCCCCGCGTCCGCGCACGCTCCCGGCCCGGGTACGAGTACCTCCGGCCCGCGTACGGGTACCTCCCGGACCGCGTCCAGGTACCTCCCGTACCCCGCGTACGAGTACCTCCCGTACCCCGCCTATGAGAGGATTCCGCGCCCTGCGTACGCGGCGGGTCCGCGCCCCGCGTACGCGGAGGGTCTACGCCCCGCGTACGTGCACGATGTCGCCCGCGCCGACCGGATGCCGTGCGCCGTCGTCCGTCGCGACCACCAGCCGGCCGTCGCCGTCCACCGCCACCGCCTCGCCCACCAGCTCACGGCCGCCGGGCAGCTCCGCCCTGACCCGCCGTCCCAGCGTGGCGCAGCCCGCCGCGTACGTCTCCTGGAGCCGGGAGGCGGCCGGGTCGCCTCCCGCCTCCCGCCACAGCCCGTACCACCGCTCCAGGGAGCGCAGTACGGCGCGCAGAAGCGTCTCCCGGTCCAGGGAGACCGCGTTCGCCAGGGCCAGCGATCCCGCCGTCGGTACGGGGAGTTCGTCGGCGCGCAGCGAGACGTTGAGGCCGACGCCCACCACGACCGCGTCGGCACCGGCGCGCTCCGCGAGGATGCCGCCCGCCTTGCGCTCCTCGCCGTCCACCGTCACCAGCAGGTCGTTCGGCCATTTGAGGGAGGTGTCCACGCCCGCCGCCCTGGTCAGCCCCGTCGCGACGGCCACCCCGGTCAGCAGCGGCAGCCAGCCGAGCCGCTCGACCGGGACCCCGGGGCCCGGCCTGAGCAGGACGGAGAAGAAGATCCCCGAGCGCGCGGGCGCCGACCAGCGGCGGTCGAGCCGGCCGCGCCCGGCGGTCTGCTCCTCGGCGACGAGCACCGCGCCCTCCGCCGCGCCGGCCGCGGCCCGCGCGGCCAGATCGGTGTTGGTGGACCCGGTCGCCTCGACCACGTCGAGCGAGGTCCACAGCCCGCCCGGCAGGATCAGGCCGCGGCGCAGCGCGCGCGGGCCGAGCGGGGGGCGTTCGAGGTCGGACCAGCGGCCGGCGGGGTGACCGCCGGGAGGGTTATGGGGCTCCGTCATGCAAGCCACCCTAGGTGTGGCAAACGCCGCACTGCCGAACGGTATCCGCGCCGATACGCTACGGATCAGTAGCGCCCGCTCCGTCCCACCCGCACAATCCCGTCTCCTCCGTATCCGTCGCATCCTCCGTCCCTCCCCACCCCCCGCACCCCGATTCACACCCGTGACCCGCAGGGAGCCGCATCCCGATGTCCGAAACGGAAATCGCCCAGGGAACCACCGCCGGAAGCAACGCAGGAAGCACTGCCGGAAGCAACGCAGGAACGAGCGCGGGAAGCACCGCGCACACCACCGCGGGCAAGCTCGCGGATCTCCGGCGACGTATCGACGAAGCCACGCACGCGGGCTCCGCACGCGCCGTGGAGAAGCAGCACGCCAAGGGGAAACTGACCGCGCGTGAGCGGGTCGGTCTCCTCCTGGACGAGGGGTCCTTCGTCGAACTGGACGAGTTCGCCAGGCACCGCTCGACCAACTTCGGCATCGAGGCGAACCGCCCGTACGGGGACGGTGTCGTCACCGGCTACGGCACGGTCGACGGCCGTCCCGTCTGTGTCTACTCGCAGGACTTCACCATCTTCGGCGGCTCGCTCGGCGAGGTGTACGGCGAGAAGATCGTGAAGGTCATGGACTTCGCGATGAAGACCGGCTGCCCGGTCATCGGCATCAACGACGGTGGCGGCGCCCGTATCCAGGAGGGCGTGGTCGCGCTCGGCCTGTTCGCCGAGATCTTCCGGCGCAACGTGCACGCCTCGGGTGTCGTGCCGCAGATCAGCCTGATCGTCGGCCCGTGCGCGGGCGGCGCGGTCTACTCCCCCGCGATCACCGACTTCACGGTGATGGTCGACCAGACGTCGCACATGTTCATCACGGGGCCCGACGTCATCAAGACGGTGACGGGCGAGGACGTCGGCTTCGAGGAGCTGGGCGGCGCCCGTACGCACAACACGACCTCCGGCGTCGCGCACCACATGGCGGGCGACGAGAAGGACGCCATCGAGTACGTCAAGTCCCTGCTCTCGTACCTCCCGTCGAACAACCTCTCCGAGCCGCCCGCCTTCCCCGAGGAGGCCGAGCTGACGACGACGGACGAGGACCGCGACCTGGACACGCTGATCCCGGACTCCGCGAACCAGCCGTACGACATGCACACCGCGATCGAACGGGTGCTGGACGACGGCGAGTTCCTGGAGACACAGGCGCTCTTCGCGCCCAACATCATCACGGGCTTCGGCCGGGTCGAGGGCTTCCCGGTCGGGATCGTCGCCAACCAGCCGCTTCAGTTCGCGGGGTGCCTGGACATCAACGCCTCGGAGAAGGCGGCGCGGTTCGTCCGGACGTGCGACGCGTTCAACGTGCCGGTGCTGACGTTCGTGGACGTCCCCGGCTTCCTGCCGGGCGTCGACCAGGAGTACGGCGGCATCATCCGGCGCGGCGCCAAACTGATCTACGCGTACGCCGAGGCCACGGTCCCGCTGATCACGGTGATCACCCGCAAGGCGTTCGGCGGCGCGTACGACGTGATGGGCTCCAAGCACCTGGGCGCCGACCTCAACCTCGCCTGGCCGACGGCGCAGATCGCTGTGATGGGCGCGCAGGGCGCGGTGAACATCCTGCACCGCCGCACGATCGCCGCCGCGGGCGACGACACGGAGCAGGAGACGCGGCGCGCCGAGCTGATCCAGGAGTACGAGGACGCCCTGCTCAACCCGTACGTCGCGGCGGAACGCGGCTACGTCGACGCGGTGATCATGCCGTCGGACACCCGGGCGCACGTCGTGAAGGGGCTGCGCCAGCTCCGCACGAAGCGCGCGAGCCTGCCGCCGAAGAAGCACGGCAACATCCCGCTCTAGGGCCTGTGTCCGACCGGAAGGGAGAGTGACGATGATCAAAGTCGTACGGGGCAACCCGACCCGCGAGGAGCTGGCCGCCGCGCTCGCGGTGGTCCAGGCCCGCGCCGCGGCGCTGGCGGCCCCTCCGACCGGCGCGGCGGGCGCGGCGGGCGCGGCCGAACCGCCCGCGGAGTGGTCCGCCCCGACCCGTATCACCCGCGGCCGGGTACCGCGGCCCGGCCCGCGGGCATGGGCCAGGACGTACTGGCCGGGCTGAGCGGGGCCGGCCCGGGTGATGCCGGGGTGAAGTGAGGGGGCGCCTGAGTACACGTACTCAGGCGCCGGACGCCCGGCGGCCGGAGTATCGGGTTCATGTTGTGGTCCGATCCCGAGAACAGGCCGCCCGAGGAACTGCGCGAGACGCAGTCCATGATGCGCCGGGCGGGGATCCTGCTCGCCCTGGCAATGGTGCTGGCGATGCTGGTACTCGGCCTGCACTGACCGGCCGACCCCGCGAACCGGCCGACACCGCGAACCGGCCTCCGCCGACAGGCGCCAGGACCGCGACCGGCCGCCGGTACCAGGACGACGACCGGCCGACCCCGACACCGCAACCGGCCTCCGCCCACCGGCCCGCACCGAACGGCCCGCACGGCCGCCGGTCGGAGGACCGGGACCAGGACCGTCACGGACGACCGGCCGGCCCCGGTCCCGGCCCCGGTACGGACCACCGGCCGCTCGGCCGGCACCGTGAACCGGCCTCCGCCGAACGGTCCGTACCGGTACCGGCCCACGCCCGGACCGGCCTCCGCCGACCGTCCCGTATCCAGGACCGGGACCGGCCCGTATCCGGACCAGGGCGGACCGGCCGACGCCCGCCCCGGTCCGCTCCGTACCATGACCGGCATGACCGTTCAGCGACGCCGGCTCGTCCTCGCCTCCGCCTCCCCCGCCCGGCTCGGCCTGCTCCGGCAGGCCGGACTCGCGCCCGAGGTGATCGTCAGCGGCGTCGACGAGGACGCGCTCTCCGCCCCGACCCCCGCCGAGCTGGCGCTCGTCCTCGCCGAGGCCAAGGCGACCACCGTGGCCGCGCTCCCCGAGGTCGCCGGGGCGCTGGTCGTCGGCTGCGACTCCGTACTCGAACTCGACGGCGAGGCGCTCGGCAAGCCCGCCGACGCGGAGGAGGCCACCTCCCGCTGGAAGTCGATGCGCGGCCGTACGGGGATCCTCAGGACCGGCCACTGCGTGATCGACACCGCGACCGGCCGCCGGGCCGGCGAGACCGCGTCGACGACGGTCCACTTCGGCACCCCGAGCGACGCCGAGATCGCCGCGTACGTCGCCTCCGGTGAACCCCTGCACGTCGCCGGGGCGTTCACGCTCGACGGCCGCTCGGCCCCCTTCGTCGACTCGATCGAGGGCAGTCACGGCAATGTGGTCGGCCTGTCGCTGCCGCTGCTGCGGACGCTGCTGCTGGAGCACGGCGTGACGATCACCGACCTGTGGGTCTGAGCCCCGCCCTCCCCTACGAGACCGCGGGAATCCCCGGGCCCGGGAACGCTGGCGTCAGGCGCGCGCCTGCTCGTCCGACGCGACCCGCCCGGCGGGCGTCCGCTCACCCGGCGCCTGTCCGGCCGGCGCCGGATCGCCAGGTGTCCGCTTCCCGGGCCGGGGCTCGGTCTCGTACGCCACCAGCGCCAGCACCACCAGTCCCATGATCGCCATCATCACCGCGAAGGCCGTCCACCCCACCAGACCGACCGTCAGCGCGCCCAGCACCCCGTGCACCACCGCGCACGTGATCAGCACGATCCGCCCGAAGCGGCCGGGGGCGCGGTCCCGTACCGCCGTACGCGCCAGGATCCCCGCGCACACCACCAGGTAGAGGCCGAAGAACCCGCCCGCCGCCCAGGTCCCGGCGAACATCGCGCCGGAGTCGACACCGGCCAGGGACATCTGCTGGTTGTCGACCACCATGGCCAGCACACCGTTGACGAAGACGACGCCGACCGCCTCCGCCACGAGCACGATCGCGGCCAGCCAGGCCATCGGTCTCCGGGCCACGGCCCCCACCCTCTTCCCCTGTTTTCACCTGTTACCAGCAGTACGTTCGCCATCGCGCACGGTACTAACCGGTAAACCCGGGGACAAGGGCCCGAGCCGAAGCAAAGAATCATTCCGCCATTCGTAGGGACTCCACAAAGAATCGCGATCGGCCGAGGGTCAGTCCGACAGAGAGCTGGACCACATCCGAGCGCTACTGTGCGACGGAGGATCGCGGCGTACCGTGGTGCCACAAGGGATTTCGCCCCGTGGGCGAGGATCGGAACACGCTCCGTGCGGTGCGGGCCACCAGCGCGGACAGTTCGGCGGCGCGTGTCGGCAGTCCCTAAACTCAGCTTGTTTCAAGGAGGGAGCCATCGTGCGCAAGGTGCTCATCGCCAACCGTGGCGAAATCGCTGTCCGCGTTGCCCGTGCCTGCCGGGATGCCGGAATCGCGAGCGTAGCCGTCTACGCCGACCCGGACCGGGACGCGCTGCATGTCCGTGCGGCGGACGAGGCGTTCGCCCTGGGCGGTGACACCCCGGCGGCCAGCTATCTCGACATGGCCAAGGTGCTCCAGGCGGCGAAGGACTCGGGCGCGGACGCGATCCACCCCGGCTACGGCTTCCTGTCCGAGAACGCCGAGTTCGCCCAGGCGGTCCTGGACGCGGGGCTGACCTGGATCGGCCCGCCCCCGCAGGCCATCCGCGACCTGGGCGACAAGGTCGCCGCCCGGCACATCGCGCAGCGCGCCGGCGCCCCGCTGGTGGCCGGCACCCCGGACCCGGTCGCCGGCGCGGCCGAGGTCGTCGCCTTCGCCGAGCAGCACGGGCTCCCCATCGCCATCAAGGCGGCCTTCGGCGGCGGCGGGCGCGGCCTCAAGGTCGCCCGTACGCTCGAAGAGGTCCCGGAGCTGTACGACTCCGCGGTCCGCGAGGCCGTCGCCGCCTTCGGCCGCGGCGAGTGCTTCGTCGAGCGGTACCTCGACAAGCCCCGGCACGTCGAGACGCAGTGCCTGGCCGACTCGCACGGCAACGTGGTCGTCGTGTCGACCCGTGACTGCTCGCTCCAGCGCCGCCACCAGAAGCTGGTGGAGGAGGCGCCCGCGCCGTTCCTGACGCCCGAGCAGAACGCCGAGCTGTACGCGGCGTCCAAGGCGATCCTCAAGGAGGCCGGATACGTCGGCGCCGGGACCGTCGAGTTCCTGGTCGGCACCGACGGCACGATCTCCTTCCTGGAGGTCAACACCCGGCTCCAGGTGGAGCACCCGGTGACCGAGGAGGTCACCGGACTCGACCTCGTACGCGAGATGTTCCGCATCGCGGACGGCGAGGAGCTGGGCTACGACGACCCGCCGGTACGCGGTCACTCCTTCGAGTTCCGGATCAACGGCGAGGACCCGGGCCGCGGCTTCCTGCCCGCCCCCGGTACGGTCACCACCTTCGCGCCGCCGTCGGGCCCCGGTGTCCGGCTGGACGCGGGCGTCGAGTCCGGCTCCGTGATCGGCCCGGCCTGGGACTCCCTGCTCGCCAAGCTGATCGTCACCGGCGCCACCCGTGAGCAGGCGCTCCAGCGCGCGGCGCGCGCCCTGGACGAGTTCACCGTCGAGGGCATGGCCACGGCGCTGACCTTCCACCGCAAGGTCGTCACCGACCCGGCGTTCACCGCGGACCCGTTCAGGATCCACACCCGCTGGATCGAGACCGAGTTCGTCAACGACATCCCGCCCTTCGCCTCCCCGGCCGGCCCGGAGACCGACGACGAGCCGGGCCGCGAGACCGTGGTGGTCGAGGTCGGCGGCAAGCGTCTCGAAGTCTCGCTGCCGGTCAGCCTGGGCATGTCCCTGGCCCGTACGGGGCTGGCCGCGGGCGCCAAGCCCAAGCGGCGCGCGGCGAAGAAGTCCGCGGCCGCGGCGTCCGGCGACACGCTCGCCTCCCCCATGCAGGGCACCATCGTCAAGGTGGCCGTCGAGGAGGGCCAGGAGGTCAAGGAGGGCGATCTGGTCGTCGTCCTGGAGGCCATGAAGATGGAGCAGCCCCTGAACGCCCACCGCTCGGGCACCGTCAAGAGCCTCGCGGCCGAGGTCGGCGCCTCGCTCACCTCCGGCGCGGTCATCTGCGAGATCAAGGACTGACGCCACCCCCCGCGCGGCGCCCCCGCCCCGCGCCCCCGCTCGACGCCCTTGACGCCCTTGACCTCCTCGGCGCCCTCGGAGGCCCCGCCCGATCCGCGATCCCGGTCCACCACCGGATCCGGGGTCCGGGCGGGGCCTCCGCCGTAGACTCACGGGGGAGACGGTGGGAGACAGGAGGTCCGCGCGATGGCGAGGAGTACGGCCCAGGCGCCGCCACGGCCCATGCGCGCCGACGCGCGCCGCAACTACGAGCGGCTGCTCGGCGAGGCCCGCACCAGCTTCGCGGAGCACGGTACGGACACCTCCCTGGAGGACATCGCGCGGCGCGCGGGCGTGGGGATCGGCACGCTGTACCGGCACTTCCCCAACCGGCACGCACTGCTGAACGCGGTCTTCCAGGAAGCGCTTGCCGACCTGCTGCAACGCTCCCGTGACCTCGCGGAGTCGGCGAGTCCGTGCCGCGCGCTGACGGAATGGCTGCGTGCCGTCATCACTCATGCGGGTGAGTATCAGGGGCTCTCGCGGGCGCTCATGTCGGCGTCCAACGACGAGAGTTCGGCGCTGTCGGAGTGCAGCGGCCCGATGCGCGAGGCGGGCGCGCGCCTGCTGGCGCGGGCCCAGGAGTCGGGGGACGTACGGCCGGACGTCTCCATCCGGGACCTGCTGCAGCTCACGAACGCGATCGCGCTGGCGGCGGAGCAGTCCCCGGACGACCCGAGACTGGCGGACCGGCTGCTGATGCTGACCTTGACGGGCCTCAGGGCTCCGGCTCCGCAGGGCGGCTGCACGTCGTAACCGGAACCGGCTCGTCATGGCGGTGGAGGGGCCAGGGGGCGTGGGGCCGTGGGGGCCACACGTGGCCGTGGAGGGGCCCGGGGGCCCGGGGGCGCGCCATCACGCCCCGTACGCCCCCGCACGTACGCGTTGCCGGAGGTCAGGCGCGTACGCCGACGGCGCTACCGGCGCCGCAGATCCGCGACCCGCGCCCGCTCCCCCGTCTCCTGCGCACCCAACGGAGCCCCCGCACCCCGGAGTTGCCCGCCGGGACCGCCAGGACCCCCGGGCCCGCCGGGACCGCCGGGGCCCGCCCCGGGACCCGGCCCCGCCACATGCGTACGGCGCTGCCCCGGCAGGGGGACGTCACGGCGGGGCCGGCCGCCCGGCGGCAGCACATCACCGCCGACGCCACCACCGGCCCCGTCCGCACCACCGGCTCCCGCGCCGGCCGCCGTCGCCGTACCGGCCACCGAGACCCGTACGCCCTGGTCGGCCAGTGCCTGGAGCTCCGCCCCCGCACGGTCGGCGTGCGCGGGCGGCTCGTCGGTCACCAGCCGACTGATGAGGTCGGTGGGCACCGTCTGGAACATCGTGTCGGTGCCCAGCTTGGTGTGGTCGGCGAGCACCACGACCTCCGCCGCGGCCTGCACCAGCGCGCGGTCGACGCTCGACGAGAGCATGTTGGACGTGGAGAGCCCGCGCTCGGCGGTCAGCCCGCTCCCGGAGAGGAACGCGCGGGTGACCCGCAGCCCCTGGAGGGACTGCTCGGCCCCGCTGCCGACCAGCGCGTAGTTCGAACCGCGCAGCGTGCCGCCGGTCATGACGACTTCGACGCGGTTGGCGTGCGCGAGGGCCTGCGCGACCAGCAGTGAGTTGGTGACGACGGTCAGACCGGGGATCCGCGCGAGCCGGCGGGCCAGCTCCTGCGTGGTCGTACCGGCGCCGACGACGATGGCCTCGCCTTCTTCGACGAAGCTCGCGGCGAGGTCGGCGATGGCGGTCTTCTCCGCCGTTGCGAGATGGGACTTTTGCGGAAAGCCGGATTCTCGCGTGAATCCACCCGGCAGTACCGCACCGCCGTGCCGGCGGTCGAGGAGTCCTTCGGCCTCCAGCGCCCGCACGTCCCGCCGTACGGTCACTTCGGAGGTCTGGACGACACGGGCGAGCTCACGGAGCGACACGGCCCCGTTGGCGCGCACCATTTCGAGGATCAATTGGCGACGTTCTGCAGCGAACACGAAACTGACAGTAACCCCAATGACCGTCTGCTTTCAGCAGTTTGCGCCGAATAACAGAAGTTGTGCACGAACGAACGTGCCTGATGGTATAGAGGCTTCATGCCCGCTCGGGCACGCCCCGAAGCCCGCAGAAAGGGCTTACGGGCAGCACGGAGGCCCCAACGGGCCCACGGGGCACCGGAGTGACGCGTGGGACCACAGAGGATCAGCTGGGACCGCGGGGGATCCGCGGGACCGGACCGGCTCAGCTCTCCTCGGCCGACTTCCGGGTGTGCAACTGCCGCGCCACCTCGGCGATCGATCCCGACAGCGACGGGTAGACCGTGAACGCGTTCGCGATCTGCTCGACGGTCAGGTTGTTGTCGACGGCGAGCGCGATGGGGTGGATCAGCTCACTCGCGCGCGGCGCGACGACCACGCCGCCCACCACGATCCCCGTGCCGGGACGGGCGAATATCTTGACGAAGCCGTCCCTGATGCCCTGCATCTTCGCGCGGGGGTTGCGCAGCAGCGGCAGCTTGACGACGCGCGCGTCGATCCTGCCGCCGTCTATGTCCGCCTGGCTGTAGCCGACGGTGGCGATCTCCGGGTCGGTGAAGACGTTCGAGGAGACGGTCTTGAGGTTGAGCGGCGCGACCGCGTCGCCCAGGAAGTGGTACATCGCGATCCGGCCCTGCATGGCCGCGACCGACGCGAGCGCGAAGATCCCGGTGACGTCACCGGCCGCGTAGACGCCGGGGGCGGAGGTGCGGGAGACACGGTCGGTCTTGATGTGGCCCGAGTCCTTGACCAGGACTCCGGCCTCCTCCAGGCCCATGCCCTCGGTGTTCGGGATGGCGCCGACCGCCATCAGGCAGTGCGAACCGGTGATGACCCGGCCGTCGGAGAGGGTCACCTCGACGCGGTCGCCGACCCGCTTGGCGGCCTCGGCGCGGGAGCGCGACATGACGTTCATGCCGCGGCGCCGGAAGACGTCCTCCAGCACGGCGGCGGCGTCCGGGTCCTCGCCGGGCAGCACCCGGTCACGGGACGAGACGAGCGTGACCCGGGAGCCCAGCGCCTGGTAGGCACCGGCGAACTCGGCGCCGGTGACGCCGGAGCCGACCACGATCAGTTCCTCGGGCAGCTCGTCGAGGTCGTACACCTGCGTCCAGTTGAGGATCCGCTCGCCGTCCGGCTGCGCGTCCGGGATCTCGCGCGGGTGGGCGCCGGTGGCGATCAGCACGGCGTCGGCGGTGAGGGACTCCTCCGTGCCGTCCGCCGCGGTCACGACGACCTGGCGCGAGCCGTCCACGGCCTGCCGCCCGGCCAGCCGGCCCCGGCCGCGCATGACGCGGGCGCCGGCCCGGGTGACGGAGGCGGTGATGTCGTGGGACTGGGCGAGCGCGAGCCGCTTCACCCGCCGGTTGACCTTGCCGAGGTCGACACCGACGACGCGGGCCGCCCGTTCCGACGGACCCGCGGCGGAGCCGCTGTCGGACTCCGTGTCGGCGACGATGATGCCCAGCTCCTCGTAGGAGGAGTCGAAGGTGGTCATCACCTCGGCGGTCGCGATGAGGGTCTTGGACGGCACGCAGTCGGTGAGCACCGACGCGCCGCCGAGTCCGTCGCAGTCGACGACGGTCACCTCGGCGCCGAGCTGGGCGCCGACCAGCGCCGCCTCGTATCCGCCGGGTCCGCCACCGATGATCACGATCCGGGTCACGAAAAAGTCCGCCTCGCGTTGTCAACCCGGCCCGTCTGCCACCCCGGCCGGGGTTCCGGGGGTGCCCCCGGGGGATGCAGTACGTACTCCATTGTCCCGCACGCTTCAAGTAGCTTCGCCCCGGGTCCCTCCATCCGGGCGCCGGACCCGTCACGCGGCCTCCCCGCGCTTCCCCGTGCTTCCCCTCTCCTCCCTCCCCGCGCTTCCCCTCTCCTCCCTTCCCCGTGCTCGCCTGCTCTTCCCTTCCCTGCTCGGACCGGTGCACCGGCGGCCACGCCCCCACCTCCCGTACCCTCAATCCCATGTCGCTCTACGCCGCGTACGCCGGCAACCTCGACGCGCGGCTGATGACCCGCCGCGCCCCGCACTCCCCGCTGCGCGGCACCGGCTGGCTCAACGGCTGGCGGCTCACCTTCGGCGGGGAGCAGATGGGCTGGGAGGGCGCGCTCGCCACGATCGTGGAGGCGCCCCGCTCACAGGTCTTCGTCGCGCTGTACGACCTGGCGCCGATGGACGAGGACTCCATGGACCGCTGGGAGGGCGTGGGGCTCGACATCTACCGGCGGATGCGCGTACGGGTGCACACCCTGGACGGCGAGGAGCCGACCTGGCTGTACGTCCTGAACGGGTACGAGGGCGGGCTCCCCTCGGCGCGCTACCTGGGCGAGCTGGCCGACGCGGCGGAGTCGGCGGGGGCCCCGCACGACTACGTGATGGAGCTGCGCAAGCGCCCGTGCTGACGGCCCGCTCCGCGGGGCAGACCCGCGGGGACCGAGGAACCGGACGGGGCGGCGGAGCTGCCCCGCGGGACAGATCTACGGGGCAGATCCGGCCAACCTGACCCCCGCACCTGCCCTGAAAGAGTCCCGTATCCCCCTTCGCCCGGCCCTTTCGTCTCCTTTCGCCGGAAACGGCAACACAACGATATGGAGACCGTGCCCAATACATCTACGCGCGTAGGGCATGACCGGCTACCCTCATCCGCGTGAACGCATCTGTTATCCCGGCCAACGCCGAAGGACCCGCCGACCCTCTTGCCACCGCCGACGCCGCCGCCGCCCGGCTGCGCGAGCTGACCGGCGCCGAGACCCATGACGTCGCTCTGGTGATGGGTTCCGGCTGGGCACCGGCCGTCGAAGCGCTCGGCGCGCCCGAGGCGGAGTTCCCCGCGACCGAACTGCCCGGCTTCCCGCCGCCGGCCGTCGCGGGCCACGGCGGCCGGATCCGCTCGTACCGGATCGCCGAGAAGCGTGCCCTGGTCTTCCTCGGCCGTACGCACTACTACGAGGGCCGCGGCGTCGCCTCCGTCGCGCACGGTGTCCGTACGGCCGTGGCCGCGGGCTGCAAGACGGTCGTCCTGACCAACGGCTGCGGCGGTCTGCGCGAGGGCATGCGCCCCGGCCAGCCCGTGCTGATCAGCGACCACATCAACCTGACGGCCGTCTCCCCGATCGTCGGCGCGAACTTCGTGGACCTGACGGACCTGTACTCGCCGCGGCTGCGCGCGCTGTGCAAGGAGATCGACCCGGAGCTGGAGGAGGGGGTGTACGTGCAGTTCACCGGCCCCCACTACGAGACCCCCGCCGAGATCAACATGGTCCGCGCGATGGGCGGCGACCTCGTCGGCATGTCCACCGTCCTGGAGGCCATCGCGGCCCGCGAGGCGGGCGCCGAGGTCCTCGGCATCTCCCTGGTCACCAACCTGGCGGCGGGCATCTCCGGCGCTCCCCTCAACCACGAGGAGGTCCTCCAGGCGGGCCGCGACT
The DNA here is from genome assembly GCF_042673865.1 of Streptomyces sp. NPDC056987. Lineage (NCBI taxonomy): Bacteria > Bacillati > Actinomycetota > Actinomycetes > Kitasatosporales > Streptomycetaceae > Streptomyces > Streptomyces sp. NPDC056987. Next base: position 38,227 of record NZ_JBHURV010000013.1, on the reverse strand, counting down.
CGGCCACCCAGATGGGCGCGCTGCTGGCGCAGGTGCTGGACCGCGTCTGACCGCCCGCCCCGCGTCCCGCCCCGGCCGCCCGGCGTCCCGCCCCGCCCCGCCCCGCCCCGCCCCGCCCCGCCTGAGCATCCCCGCCCCGGCATCCCCCGCCTCCCACCGCCGTCGCCATCCGCCACTCGCCACCACCCCACAGGAGCTGGCCCATGCACCAGAACGCGCCTCAGGACCCCGCGCCTCAGGACCTCCTCGTCCGCGCCAAGACCTGGCAGGCCGAGGACCCCGACGGCGAGACCCGGGCGGAACTGGGCGAACTCATCAAAGGCGCTGAGGCCGGGGATCTCGACGCCCTGGCGGAACGGTTCGCGGGAACGCTCCAGTTCGGTACCGCCGGGCTCCGCGGCGAACTGGGCGCCGGGCCGATGCGGATGAACCGCGCCGTGGTCATCCGCGCCGCGGCCGGCCTCGCCGCGTACCTGACGGCGCGGGGCGACGGGGACGGCCTGGTCGTCGTCGGGTACGACGCCCGCTACAAGTCCGCCGACTTCGCCCGGGACACCGTGGCCGTGATGACCGGCGCGGGGCTGCGCGCCGCCCTGCTGCCCCGGCCGCTGCCCACGCCCGTGCTGGCCTTCGCCGTACGGCACCTGGGCGCCGTCGCCGGCGTGGAGGTCACCGCGAGCCACAACCCGCCCAGGGACAACGGCTACAAGGTCTACCTCGGCGGCGACTCGGGTGGCTCCCAGATCGTGCCGCCCGCCGACACGGAGATCGCCGGCCGGATCGCCGCCGTCGGCGCGCTGGACACGGTGGCCCGCCCGGAGTCCGGCTGGGACGTCCTCGGCGACGAGATCCTGGCCGCGTACCTGGCCCGTACGGACGCGGTCCTCACGCCCGGTTCCCCGCGCACCGCGCGCGTCGTCCACACGGCGCTGCACGGCGTCGGTACGGAGACCCTCCTCGCGGCCTTCGCCCGCGCCGGCTTCCCCGCGCCCGTCCCCGTACCGGAACAGGCCGAGCCCGATCCGGCCTTCCCGACGGTCGCGTTCCCGAACCCGGAGGAGCCGGGGGCGATGGACCTGGCCTTCGCGACCGCGCGCCGGGTCCGGCCCGACCTGATCATCGCCAACGACCCGGACGCGGACCGCTGCGCCGTGGCCGTCCCCGACGCGACGGCCGGGGCGGGGTGGCGGATGCTGCGCGGCGACGAGGTCGGCGCGCTGCTCGCCGCGCACCTCGTCGCGAAGGGCGCGACGGGCACGTTCGCCGCGTCGATCGTCTCGTCCTCCCTCCTCGGCCGGATCGCCGCGGCGGCGGGGCTGGGGTACGAGGAGACGCTGACCGGCTTCAAGTGGATCGCGCGCGCCGAGGGGCTGCGGTACGGGTACGAGGAGGCGCTCGGCTACTGCGTCGACCCCGACGGCGTACGGGACAAGGACGGCATCACGGCGGCGCTGCTGGTGGCCGAACTGGCCTCGGAGCTGAAGGAGTCGGGCCGTACCCTCACGGACCTGCTGGACGACCTGGCCGTCACCCACGGCCTGCACGCCACGGACCAGCTCTCCGTCCGCGTCCAGGACCTGTCGCTGATCGCCGACGCCATGCGCCGGCTGCGCGAGCACCCGCCCGCCGAGCTGGCGGGGCTGCGCGTCACCACCACCGAGGACCTGTCCGCCGGCACGGACACGCTCCCGCCGACGGACGGGCTGCGCTACCACCTGGACGGCACGTACCGGGCCCGCGTCATCGTCCGCCCGAGCGGCACGGAGCCCAAGCTCAAGTGCTACCTGGAGGCGGTGATCCCGGTAGCCGACGCGCCGGCGCTGCCGATGGCCCGTACGACGGCGGCGGAACTGCTGGAGGCCCTGAAGCGGGAGCTGGCGGAGGCGGCGGGCATCTGACGCCCCACCGCGTCACGCGGCGGCCCGGGCCACCCGGGCCCACCAACTCTTCCCGCAACCGCCCGGCCGCCGCTCACCTGGCGGCCCACCCGCCGGGCGGGGCCCCCGCCTCACGCTTCAGCCAGTCGTCGAACACGGCGATGTCCGTCGCGGCGAGGCCGGTCAGGGAATCCACGCGGTGGAGGAGTGCGGGCCCGTGGTGGTGCGCCGACACCCAGGCCCGATCAGCGCCGGTGATCTCGTCGTCGACCCAGATGAACGGCCGCCCCGCCGCAGCTCCGACGAGCGCCCGGGTCTTCCAGTGCACCCCGCGCACCACGTCCTCCTCCGGGGCGTCCGGCAACTCCGCCACCGGCAACTGGGGCAGCCCGAGCAGCGGGGCTATCACCTCGTTGGCATCGTGCATCCAGGCGGTGGCCCACATCAGAACACAGGGCAACGCCAGCAGAAGCGGCCCGTGCGTGGGGTCGATCTTCGCCAACTGCGGGTTCGACGCGTCCTGCCAGCCGTCCCACTCCTCCCGGGCTGCCGGCAGCCGCGCTCCGCCATAGGGCAGGAGCGTTCCGTCGACGTCCAGGAAGAGCAGCGGGCGCTCCGCATGACCGGTCATGCCCGCAGGCTACCGACCCACCGCCGACCGAGCACTCCACGCTCGGCCGGGCTTGGCCTGGCCTGTCCTGGCAGAGCCCCTGCTTGACGTGCGGGTTCGGACCGAGGGGTAACGGACATATCCGGTGGCGTGTTGTTCACCGGGCCCGCCCCCAAGCCCAGGGAAACGGGACCGCTGGCTGACCTCGCCGCTCCCCCGCATCGTGGAGACATGACCACCACACTCATCACCGGGGCCAACAAGGGGCTCGGGCGCGAGACCGCCCGCCAGTTGATCGCGCGGGGCCACACCGTCTACATCGGCGCGCGGAGCGCCGAGCGCGGTGAGGCGGCGGCGGCCGAACTCGGTGGGCGCTTCGTACGGCTCGACGTCACCGACGACGCGTCCGTGGCGGCCGCCCTGCGGGTGATCGAGGAACGCGAGGGCCACCTCGACGTCCTCGTCAACAACGCGGGCGTCGCGAACCCCGCGCTCGATGTCGACGCGCTCACCGGGGCGGGCGCGCTCGCGGAGTTCGACACCAACGCCGTCGGCGTCATCCGCGTCACCCAGGCCGCGCTGCCTCTGCTGCGCCGGTCCGGGAACCCGGTCGTCGTGAACGTCTCCAGCGGTCTCGGCTCGTTCTGGGCGGTCACCAGCCCGGAGCGCCACGAGTCGCGGAGCCCGTTCGTCGTCTACGCGGCGACGAAGGCGGCGGTCTCGATGCTCACGGTCCAATACGCCAAGGCCGTGCCGGAGATCAAGTTCAACGCCGTCGAGCCCGGCTACACCTCGACCGATCTGACCGGCAACGTCGCGGGCCAGCCGGTCGCGGAGGGCGCCGAGGTCATCGTGCGTCTCGCGACCATCGGCGAGGACGGCCCCACCGGTACCTTCCAGGAGAAGACGGGTGAGCTGCCCTGGTAGCCGGACGAGCAGGGCGAGCCGGGGGAGCCAGGGGCGGCTCGCCCGAGCCGACCACCGACCACCGGCACCCGGCACCCCGGCACCCCGACACCGACACCGACACCGACACCGACACCGACAGGAAACACCCCGCATGAGCAAGCTCGCACTCGTCACCGGCGCCACCTCGGGGATCGGCAGGGCCTTCGCCGAGCGCCTGGCCGCCGACGGCTACGACCTCGTGATCGTGGGACGTCGGCGGGAGCGGCTCGAAGAGTTCGCCGCCGCCCGTCCCGGGACCGAGGTCCGTACCGTCCCGGCCGATCTGTCCACCGACGAGGGCATCGACGCCGTCGCCCGGATCTGCGCCGACGAGCCCCTGACCCTGTTGGTGAACAACGCGGGCGTCGCCCACTACATGCCGCTCGCCGATCTGCCCGCCGCCAAGGCCCGTGAACTGATCAACGTCAAGGTCCTCGCCCCCACCATGATCAGCCGCGCCGCCGTGGCGGGCATGCGCGACCGGGGCCGGGGCGCCATCATCAACGTGGCCGGCATGATCGCGTTCAGTGGTCCCGCCCCGCACTCCCAGATGCCCCGCCGCGCCGTCTACGCGGGGACCCTGGCCCATCTGGTCGCCATGTCCCAGACCCTGAGCGCGGAACTCGAAGGAACGGGCGTCCAGGTCGAGGTCCTGTGCCCCGGTGTGGTCGCCACCGAGTTCCATGAGCGCCAGGGCCTGGACATGAGCGTCGTCCCCCGGATGACCGCCGACGACGTCGTCACCGCCGGACTGCGCGGCCTGGAGCTGGGCGAAGTGGTCTGCGCCCCCGGTGTGGAGGACGCGCGTCTCCTCGACGCCGTCTTCGCGGCCGACCTGGCCGCCTTCGGAGCCCAGAGCCCCGAACTCGCCACGCGCTACCGGGCCGGGTGAACCGGTCGCGCCGCCGCGCCGTCCGGAGCGCCCCTCACCCCACCAGCAGCAGGACCAGCAGGACGACGAACCCCGCCGCCGCCGGGGCGATGACCTCGTAGGCCCAGCGGACCACCGGGTCGCCCTGGGCGGTGGCACGGGAGGCGGAGCGCTCCGCCAGGTCCCGGAGGTCGGCGGTGGTGCGGTCCGCCGTGGCCATCCTGGCCTGGGAGTCCGTGACGTCGGCGTGGACCGAGGTCCTGCCGTGCGGGTCGTCGCCCGCCCTGCGGGTCTGCTGACGGGCGGCGCGCTTGCGCTGGCGGAGGGAGACCGGGACCGCCCAGAGCTGGAACTTTCCGCTGTCCCGCGTGAACGCCTCGCACGAGTACGAGGCCCGTATGTCCGTGACCGACCCCCACGGCAGGACGATCGTCCGGAACGGGTTCCTGATCCGGAGCCGGTCCGCGCCCGCGAAGACCGCCGGGCGCAGGCTGAACGCGACGATCAGCGGTACGGCGCAGAGCATCCCGGCGAGCGCCAGCCACGGGGTGCGGCCCGTGCCCCGCACCAGCGCGTCGACGCCGATCCACAGGACGATCGCGAGCAGCAGGCCACCGCCCACGATCCCGCCCCCCGACCGGAAGACCCGGTCGGCGTAGCCGGGCTCGGCGGGCTCGGGCCCGGTCGCAGGCTCGGACCCGGACTCGGCGCCGGGGCCGGACGCGGAGGAGTCGTGGTCGGGGGCAGGGCTCGTCATACCTCCGATTCTGCCGTACGCCTCCGGCAGTGGCGGCAGCCGTCCCCGCGCGGGTCACAGCTCGGGAACGGCCCGCCCCGAGAACCTCACACCCCCTGTACAGGTCGCTACGCGCGTAGATATGCTCATCTGGTGACCATGCCCACCATCACCCCCGCATTCGCTGACGTGACCGCGTCCGACAGCACACTGCGCCGCTTCCTCCACGGGCTGCCCGGCGTCGACGCCGTCGGCCTGGAGGCCCGCGCCGCGGCGCTCGGCACGCGTTCGATCAAGACCACGGCCAAGGCGTACGCCATCGACCTGGCGATCTCCATGATCGACCTGACGACGCTCGAAGGCGCGGACACCCCGGGCAAGGTCCGGGCGCTCGCCGCCAAGGCCGTACGACCCGATCCGACCGACCGTACGACCCCCGCGACGGCCGCCGTCTGCGTCTACCCGGACATGGCGGAGACCGCGGTCGCCGCGCTCGCCGGCTCCGGGGTGAAGGTCGCCTCCGTCGCCACCGCCTTCCCGGCCGGCCGCGCCGCGCTCGGCGTGAAGCTCGCCGACACGCGCGACGCCGTGGCCGCGGGCGCCGACGAGATCGACATGGTCATCGATCGCGGCGCGTTCCTCGCGGGGCACTTCCTGAAGGTGTACGAGGAGATCCGCGCCGTCAAGGAGGCGGCGGGCACCGCCCGGCTCAAGGTGATCTTCGAGACCGGCGAGCTGTCCACGTACGACAACATCCGCCGCGCCTCCTGGCTCGGCATGCTCGCGGGCGCGGACTTCATCAAGACGTCGACCGGCAAGGTCGGGGTCAACGCCACCCCCGCCAACACCCTCCTGATGCTGGAGGCCGTACGCGACTTCCGCGCGCAGACCGGCACACAGGTCGGGGTGAAGCCCGCGGGCGGCATCCGCTCCACGAAGGACGCGGTCAAGTTCCTGGTGCTGGTCAACGAGACCGTGGGCGCGGACTGGCTGGACAACCACTGGTTCCGCTTCGGCGCCTCCAGCCTGCTGAACGACCTGCTGATGCAGCGTCAGAAGCTCAGCACCGGCCGGTACTCCGGCCCCGATTACGTCACGGTGGACTGAGGCAGAGATGGCATCACAGAGCACACCCGAGAGCACGTCCCGCACCACCCCGGCGCACCCCTTCACGTACGCGCCCGCCCCCGAGTCCCGCTCGGTCGTCGACATCGCGCCCTCCTACGGGCTGTTCATCGACGGCGAGTTCGGCGAGGCGGCCGACGGCAAGGTCTTCAAGACCGTCAGCCCGTCCACCGAGGAGGTCCTGTCCGAGGTCGCCCAGGCCGGTGCCGACGACGTCGACCGCGCCGTACGCGCCGCCCGCAAGGCGTTCGAGAAGTGGTCCGCCCTGCCCGGCGCCGAGCGGGCCAAGTACCTCTTCCGTATCGCGCGGATCATCCAGGAGCGCTCGCGCGAGCTGGCCGTGCTGGAAACCCTCGACAACGGCAAGCCGATCAAGGAGACGCGCGACGCGGACCTCCCGCTGGTCGCCGCGCACTTCTTCTACTACGCGGGCTGGGCCGACAAGCTCGACCACGCGGGCTACGGCGCCGACCCGCGCCCGCTCGGGGTCGCCGGGCAGGTCATCCCCTGGAACTTCCCGCTCCTCATGCTCGCGTGGAAGATCGCCCCGGCGCTCGCCACCGGCAACACGGTGGTGCTGAAGCCCGCCGAGACGACCCCGCTCTCCGCGCTCTTCTTCGCGGACATCTGCCGCCAGGCAGGGCTCCCCAAGGGCGTCGTCAACATCGTCACCGGCGACGGCACGACGGGCGCGGCGCTCGTCGGGCACCCGGGCATCGACAAGGTCGCGTTCACCGGTTCGACCGCCGTCGGCAAGGCCATCGCCCGCGAGATCGCCGGTACGGGGAAGAGGGCCACGCTCGAACTGGGCGGCAAGGGCGCGAACATCGTCTTCGACGACGCCCCGGTCGACCAGGCCGTCGAAGGCATCGTCACGGGCATCTTCTTCAACCAGGGGCAGGTCTGCTGCGCGGGCTCGCGGCTGCTCGTCCAGGAGTCCGTCCACGACGAGGTGCTGGACGCGCTGAAGCGCCGGCTGTCCACCCTGCGCGTGGGCGACCCGCTGGACAAGAACACCGATCTCGGCGCGATCAACTCCGCCGAGCAGCTCGCCCGGATCCGGGCGCTGGCCGAGACGGGCGAGGCGGAGGGCGCGGAGCGCTGGTCGCCCGCGTGCGAACTGCCGTCCGCCGGCTACTGGTTCGCGCCGACGCTCTTCACCAACGTCACGCAGGCGCACACGATCGCGCGGGACGAGATCTTCGGCCCGGTGCTGTCGGTGCTGACGTTCCGTACGCCCGACGAGGCCGTGGCCAAGGCCAACAACACGCAGTACGGCCTGTCGGCGGGCATCTGGACGGAGAAGGGCTCGCGGATCCTCGCGGTCGCGAACAAGCTCCGGGCGGGTGTCGTCTGGGCCAACACGTTCAACAAGTTCGACCCGACCTCGCCCTTCGGCGGCTACAAGGAGTCGGGTTACGGCCGCGAGGGCGGTCGCCACGGCCTGGAGGCGTACCTCGATGTCTAAGGAATCCACCGGCGCCGGCACCGGCCGACTGAACGTCTTCAAGACCTACAAGCTGTACGTGGGGGGCAAGTTCCCCCGGAGCGAGAGCGGTCGGGTGTACGAAGTGACCGACACAAAGGGCGCCTGGCTGGCCAACGCCCCGCTGTCCTCCCGCAAGGACGCCCGGGACGCGGTCGTGGCGGCCCGCAAGGCGTTCGGCGGCTGGTCGGGCGCGACGGCGTACAACCGGGGCCAGGTCCTCTACCGCGTCGCCGAGATGCTGGAGGGCCGCCGGGAGCAGTTCGTACGGGAGGTGGCGGAGGCCGAGGGCCTGTCGAAGCCGAAGGCGGCGGCCGTGGTGGACGCGGCGGTCGACCGCTGGGTCTGGTACGCGGGGTGGACGGACAAGATCGCCCAGATCGCGGGCGGAGCGAACCCGGTCGCGGGGCCGTTCTTCAACCTCTCCACGCCCGAGCCGAGCGGTGTCGTCGCGGTCCTGGCCCCGCGCGAGTCGTCGTTCCTGGGGCTGGTCTCGGTGATCGCACCGGTCATCGCGACGGGCAACACGGCGGTCGTCGTGGCGAGCGAGACGTCTCCGCTGCCCGCGCTCTCGCTGGGCGAGGTGCTGGCCACGTCCGACGTGCCGGGCGGGGTGGTCAACATCCTCTCGGGCCGTACGGCGGAGATCGCTCCATCGCTCGCCGCGCACCAGGACGTCAACGGGATCGACCTGACGGGCGCGGACGAGTCGCTCGCCAAGGAGCTGGAGATCGCCGCGGCGGACAACCTCAAGCGCGTACGACGCCCCCGTGCCGCGGAACCCACAGACACAGCAGCCTGGACGGCCGCCCCGGGCACGCACCGGCTGACGGCCTTCCTGGAGACGAAGACGGTCTGGCACCCGACGGGCAGCCTGGGCGCGTCGGGCTCGGCGTACTGACCCGTCAGCGTGGAAGCCCTGTTCTCCCTCGTTCGAGTGGAAACAGGGCTTCCTTGATGCACAGAACTTGGCAGAGTCGCACTCTTCTGCACATGACTGACAGGTATGCCATGACTGAGGCTCGCGCCAACTTGGGCACGCTGGTGCGCCGGGTGGCTCACTCTCGCGAACGGATCGCCATCACAGACCACGGACACGTCGCGGCCATACTGATCAACCCGCAGGATCTCGCGGATCTGGAGGACTCGCTCGCCCTGGCCGAGTACCGGTTGGGGAAGGAGCGCGGGACGCTGAAGCCAGGCATCCCGCACGCCGAAGTCCGGCAGATGCTGGGGCTGGACAAGTGACCTACGAGATCATCTGGGAGCCGCGTGCGACGAACGCGGCTCTCCGCTTCCTCAAGGACGACCCGGTCGGGCCCTCCGCCATGTACGAGGCTGTGGATTCGCTCGCGGCAGACCCATGCCCGAGCGGCTCATTCGCGTACTGATCGGCCGATGAACGACGCTTACACATCGGCAACTACCGAGTCCTGTACGTGATCGACGAGGGAGTCATCCGAATCCTTGTCACCCATCTCGGCCGCACCCCCTGACACCGCTCACCGCGGCAGCAGCCCCACCACCTGGCCCACCAGCGGCATGTCCTTGAGCGCTCCGCTTCCCTTGGTCAGCGGGTCGGTGAGCGCGGCCGTGGAGACCGGCTTGAAGTCGGCCACCTGGGTGCCCAGCGCGTTGTCCAGCGGGTCCACGCCCGTGCCGGCCAGGGGGTTGAGCTTGAGGTTCGTGACCGGGTTCAGGGCGCCCGCCGCCGCGTAGCCGAGTGCGCCGGTGAGGGCCTGGCCCGCCGCCTGCCCCGATGCGGCGAGCTGCGCCTCCGTGTCGGACGAGGAGGTGGGCGCGGGCGCCGGGGCCGCGTGGGCCGCCGCGCCGCCCAGGCCGAGGGCCGCGCCCGCCACCGAGAGAGTCAGGCCGGCGCGCAGCAGGGTGCGGCGCCGGGCGGGAGGAAGTGCGTGACGTGCCATGGGATGTCCTGCCTGGCCGGGGCGTTCAAGCCGGGTCGATGGTGACGAGGAACGCGAACGGTTTGAGTGACCGAACGGGCACTCAGCGTAGTCGAGGTGGAGGGTGTGATGCCAATAACCCGCCAAATCGACCGCTGGAACTCGCCTGATCGCCCCCAGGGGTTCACCGCGCGGACGGATGCCGCACACTGGTGTCCCGTGAGCTCTCCCACCCTTCCGACCCGAGTCGTGCTGCTCGCGGGGCCGTCCGGCTCCGGAAAGTCGTCTCTCGCCGCCCGTACGGGGCTGCCCGTACTGCGCCTCGACGACTTCTACAAGGAGGGCGACGACCCGACGCTGCCCCTGGTGCCCGGCAGCGCGGACATCGACTGGGACTCCGTACGGTCCTGGGACGCGGACGCGGCGGTCGCGGCGATCGTCGAGCTGTGCCGTACGGGCCGTACGACCGTTCCCGTCTACTCCATCGCGACGAGTTCGCGGGTGGACGCGGAGGCACTGGACGTCGGGCGCGCCCCGCTCTTCCTCGCGGAGGGCATCTTCGCCGCGGACATCGTCGCGCGCTGCCGGGAGTTGGGGGTCATGGCCGACGCGCTCTGTCTGCGGGGCCGTCCCTCGACGACGTTCCGGCGGCGGCTCGCGCGCGATCTGCGCGAGGGGCGGAAGTCGGTGCCGTTCCTGCTGCGGCGCGGCTGGCGGCTGATGCGGGCCGAGCGCGCGATCGTCGGCCGGCAGGCGGCGCTGGGCGCGCATCCGTGCGACAAGAGGGAGGCGCTGGGCCGGATCGCCGCCTCGGCCGCCGGGGGCCTCGCGCCGCGTCTCACACCCCGCGGCGAACGGGACACCGGGCGCGCGGCGGAGTCCACCTCCGCGGCGGGCCGTACCGGCAACCCCACCTGACGCACCGGCGCGAACGGGGCCGCACGGGGCCGGGAGCGCACGGAAGCGGGGCCGTACGCACGCGAAAGCGGGGCCGTACCGGCCCCCCAGCCCGTACGGTCCCGCTTCCTTTTTCGTGCTCCCCCGGAGCGCCGCAGTTCCCCCGCGGCTTTTACGCTCCCCCCATATCCCCCGTATCCCCCGTGATTTCCCCTTGTTTCTCCGGGTTCTCCCCCCGAATCCCCCGGATTTCCCCCCCTGCTACCGCCGTCTCCCCCGAAACGACGGTCCCCCCGTATCCCCCGTGTTCCCCCCACTTGCCCTCAGGCGACGAGTTCGCCGAAGGACTCTTCCTCGTCACGGCCGAAGCTGAGGACCTCGTCCTCACGCAGCCGGCGGAGCGACCGCCAGATGCTCGACTTCACCGTGCCGACACTGATGTCGAGGATGTCCGCGATCTCCGGATCGGTGCGGCCCTCGTAGTAGCGCAGGACGAGCATCGTCCGCTGGAGTTCGGGCAGCCGGGCGAGCGCCTGCCAGAGCACGGCGCGCAGCTCCGTGCCGCGCATCGCGTCCGTGTCGCCCGCCGTCTCCGGCAGCTCCTCCGTCGGGTACTCGTTGAGCTTGCGCCTGCGCCAGGCGCTGATGTGCAGATTGGTCATGGTGCGGCGGAGGTAGCCCCCGACCGCCGCCTTGTCGCTGATCCTGTCCCAGGCCCGGTACGTGGAGAACAGCGCGCTCTGCAGCAGGTCTTCGGCCTCGAACCGGTCCCCCGTCAGGTGGTAGGCCGTCGCGTACAGGGAGGCGCGGCGCTCCTGGACGTAGGCGGTGAACGCCGCTTCGGCGTCCCCCGTCCCCGCCGGAACCTTCCGCTCCCCCGTGGCCCCCGTGGCCTCCCTGTACGCGACTCCTCCGCTGCCCGCCTGGGGCGCGTCAACCACCGTCATGTACGACGGCTTGTGCTGACGCCCGGCGCCGCGAACGCACCCCCGCCCGTTCACGGCGCCGGACTTCTCGTTGCTCCTGCTGACGTCGTGAAGACGCGTGACCACTGCGCTTGAGGTCGTTCCGTGCAGTGCGTTCATCCCGCGCCCCCCGTCGGTTGGAGTCTGCTTCGTTCCGTGTGGCAATGAGCTTGCCGGGGCAGTTTCATGGACCTGTCCGCCGACTGTCACAGCCGTGTCACAGGGGCCAGTGGCACGCAACGGTCGAACTCCGGTCCCCCATGGGACAGAATGACCTCCGTGCCTTTTCTGCTGCTGATCGAGGACGACGACGCCATCCGCACGGCCCTCGAACTCTCCCTGTCACGCCAGGGCCACCGGGTGGCCACCGCGGCGACGGGTGAGGACGGCCTGAAACTGCTCCGCGAGCAGCGGCCGGATCTGATCGTGCTGGACGTGATGCTGCCCGGGATCGACGGCTTCGAGGTCTGCCGCCGCATCCGCCGTACCGACCAGTTGCCGATCATCCTGCTGACCGCCCGCAGCGATGACATCGACGTGGTGGTCGGGCTGGAGTCGGGGGCGGACGACTACGTGGTGAAACCGGTGCAGGGCCGGGTGCTGGACGCCCGGATCCGCGCGGTCCTGCGGCGCGGCGAGCGGGAGTCCACGGACTCCGCGACGTTCGGCAGCCTGGTGATCGACCGTTCCGCGATGACGGTCACCAAGAACGGCGAGGACCTTCAGCTCACACCGACCGAGCTGCGGCTGCTGCTGGAGCTGAGCCGGCGGCCGGGTCAGGCGCTGTCGCGGCAGCAGTTGCTGCGGCTGGTGTGGGAGCACGACTATCTCGGTGACTCGCGGCTGGTGGACGCGTGCGTGCAGCGGCTGCGCGCGAAGGTGGAGGACGTACCGTCCTCGCCGACGCTGATCCGTACGGTGCGCGGGGTGGGCTACAGGCTGGACGCGCCTTCGTGAGTGACGTACCCAGGGGGGACGGCCCGCCGGACGCCGGCCCGCCGTCGAAGAACAACGCCACCGGCGAGGACGGTCCCGCGCGTGCGGACGAGGCGCGTACCGAAACCGCGCGTACGGAAGCCGGGTGTACGGACCGGGCCTGCGCGGACCAGCCCGTCGACCCGTACGTCCCGCCGCGCCGCGGCGCCGAGGACGGCAAGGGCCGCGGCCTCGGCGGCAAGGACGGCCGGGCCAGGAAGGCGTTCCTCGCCGGGCTCCGGTGGACCAGTCTGCGGCTGCGGCTCGTCATCGTCTTCGGTGCCGTCGCGCTGACCGCTGCCGTCTCCGCGTCGGGGATCGCGTACTGGCTCAACCGCCAGGCCGTGCTGACCCGTACCCAGGACTCGGCGCTCAACGACTTCCAGCAGGAGATGCAGAGCCGCGCCGCCGAACTGCCGCTGTGGCCGCGGCAGAGCGATCTGCAGAACACCGCCGAGCGCATGGCGGGCGACAACGCCGGTTACAGCGTGGTGCTGATCGCCGCGCGGGACAAGGGGAAGCCGATCGTCGGCGCCTCCGACCCCGACATGTTCACCATGGACGACGTGCCGAAGTCGCTCCAGGACGCGGTGAACGACCGGCAGAAGGTCACGGCGTCCAACAAGTACCCGTACCACGTGTTCTGGCAGCGCACCGAGCGCGGCGGCACGCCGTATCTGGTGGGGGGCACCCGGATCATCGGCGGTGGTCCCACCGGTTATCTGTTCAAGTCCCTCGACCAGGAACGGGCGGATCTCAACTCGCTGGCCTGGTCGCTGGGGATCGCCACGACGCTCGCGCTGATCGGCTCGGCGCTGCTCGCGCAGGCCGCCGCGACGACCGTGCTCAAGCCGGTGCAGCGGCTCGGTGAGGCGGCGCGGCAGCTGGGCGAGGGCAAGTTCGGGACGCGGCTGCGGGTGTCGGGGTCGGACGAACTGGCCGATCTGTCGCGTACGTTCAACAACGCCGCGGAGTCCCTGCAGAAGAAGGTCGCGGACATGAGCGCGCGGGAGGAGTCGAGCCGCCGCTTCGTCGCCGACATGTCGCACGAGCTGCGTACCCCGCTCACCGCGCTCACCGCCGTCACCGAGGTCCTGGAGGAGGAGGCCGACAGCCTCGACCCGATGATCGCGCCCGCGGTGACGCTCGTGGTGAGCGAGACGCGGCGGCTCAATGTGCTGGTCGAGAATCTGATGGAGGTCACCCGCTTCGACGCGGGTACGGCCCGTCTCGTCCTGGACGATGTCGACGTGGCCGACCAGGTCACGGCGTGCATCGACGCGCGTGCCTGGCTGGACGCGGTGGAACTGGACGCCGCGCGCGGCATCGTGGCCCGGCTCGACCCGCGCCGGCTCGACGTGATCCTGGCGAATCTGATCGGCAACGCGCTCAAGCACGGCGGTTCGCCGGTACGGGTGGCGGTGCGAACCGAGGGCGAGGAGCTGGTGATCTCGGTACGGGACCACGGCCCCGGGATCCCCGAGGACGTACTGCCCCATGTCTTCGACCGCTTCTACAAGGCGAGCGCCTCCCGGCCGCGTTCGGAGGGCAGCGGGCTCGGGCTGTCGATCGCGATGGAGAACGCGCACATCCACGGCGGGGACATCACGGCGGTGAACGTGCCGGACGGCGGCGCGATGTTCGTGCTGCGGCTGCCGCGCGACGGCGCGCCGGGACCGGACAGCGGCCCCCGGGGCGGGGACACGGAGCCGGGAGAGGCGGACGAAAGACCGTGAGGCGCTGGAGCAGGACCGGCCACGGCGGGACCGGGCAGGACGGATCCGGACGGAACCGGACCCGACGGGACGGGGCCGGGCAGGACGGGACCAGGCGGGACGGGGCCGAACGCGGTGGGGCCGTCGAACGCGGCGGGGCGGGGCACGGCGGCACCGGCCCGATAGCCGTCCGTACGCGGGTGCCCGTGCGGGTGCGGCCGGTATCCGTCCGGGTGCGGCCGGCCGCGCGGGCTCCGCTCGCCGTCCGTACGGCCGGGCGCCTCGCCGGTGTCGTGGCGCTCGTCGCGCTCGCCGCCGGCTGCGGGATCAGGACCACCTCCGTGCCGGTGGACGCCGGGCCCGCGCCGTCGCGGATGCCGTGCGAGATCGCCGGGAAGGACGTCATCACCCAGTCGGAGTCCGGGGTTCCGGTCCGGGTCTATCTGGTGTGCGCCTCCGGCCTCGCCTCGGTCGAGCGCGCGGCCGGGATCCCGGCGGGCGGGTCGGCCGGCGACCGGCTGGGGGCCGCGCAGGCGCTGCTGGACGAGTTGCAGGCGGAGCCGTCCACCGCCGAGCGCGAGGCCGGTTTCACCACCTCCGTACGGGGACCGCTGGTCGTCTCGGCGGCGCACGCCGGCGACCCGGCGGGGGCGCTGCGGCTCAGCCGCCAGCCGGAGGACCTGCCGGCGGCGGCGCTCGCCCAGATCGTCTGCACGTTCGCGGAGGGCGTGGCCACGGACGGCCGGGTCGCGCTCGGCGGCCCCGGCAGCTACGCGACGCGTACGTACGGCTGCGACCAGGACACCAAGCGCCACCCGGACGCCGAGTTGCCGACCCTGGCACCGGGCACGGGCACCGCCCCCTGAGCCCACGGACCGCGCCGCAGCGGCCGGTGGGTGATGCCGGTCTCATGCGCGCGTTGCTCCCGCACATCCGGAACCGATGTCCCGGCGTACGGCGTCTCTGAGGGCGTGCGTCAAGGTCCGGGCGGCAACGCCGTCTTCCGCTTCCGTATGGCGGGGCTCGTTCTCCTCCTCATACATCTGTCGCTGGTGGGGTGGGTGACGCTCCGTCCCCTCGACGTCATGTGGGTGAACGCGGCCAATCTGACGCCGTTCGCCGGGATCAGGGCCGATCTGGCCCTCGGTCCTCCGGAGGCGGCCCGCCGGATCGGTGAGGGGCTGCTGCTGCTCGCCCCGGTCGGGGTGCTGCTGCCGGTGGTGGACGGCCGGATCGCCGTTTCCTTCTGGGCCTCCCTGACCCGTACGGTCACGGCGGGGGCGCTGCTCTCCCTCGGGATCGAGATGGCGCAGACCGTGGTGCCGGGACGCGTCGTCGACGTGGATTCCCTGCTGCTCAACACGGCCGGGGTGGCGCTCGCGCATCTCCTGGTGGTGCCCGCGGGCCGGGCCAGGCTCCGCCGGGAACGGGAGGCTCGGCGGGAGCGGCGGGAGGGACGGGGCGGGCAGGACCGGCGGGAGAACCTGTTCCGTACGGTACGGCGCGGACCGACGAGGCCCCGTACCGCCGGGCGGAAGGCCATCGGCGCCGAGTCGTCCCTGCGGGGGACGACGGCCCGCGCGGAGACGGTCGCGCGGGATGAGACCCCTCAGGGGGCTACCCCGACGATTCCCAGGGTCGGGATCGCCCCGTAGAGCGACGTTTCATCCCTTCCGGCGGAGCACCATGGAGTCATCGGGAGCACGGACAGGAAGCGCTCCCCCGATGGTCTCGTGAAGGAGCCCACCATGGCCGGTCTGGTCCGCCCCCGTGAGGGACGCATGCTCGGCGGGGTGTGCGCGGCGCTGGCACGGCGCTTCGGCACCTCCGCCAACACGATGCGGGTCGTGTTCCTGCTCTCGTGCCTGCTGCCCGGCCCCCAGTTCCTGCTGTACCTGGCGCTCTGGGTGCTGTTGCCGGGCGAGAAGTCGGTCTCGGCCTCCACGGCCTGGTAGGCCGCCCGTCGACCGCCACTCGCCGCCCCGGAGTCCTGATGGGGTGGCCGGGGGCTGGAGGCGGGGACCCGTGAAGCCGTGCGTGCGTCCGTAACGCCGTAGATGCCGGTACGGGCGCACGCACACGCGACAGTGGGGCCGCGGAACCCCGGAGCCGGGGTAGGCGGCCCCCCCCCGGGTGTGCAGGGCGGGGGTGGCCGCAGGGCGGGGGGTACCG
>NZ_JBHURV010000013.1:0-21936 GCF_042673865.1 Streptomyces sp. NPDC056987 | reverse complement strand
CCCGCGCGCCGGGGGGGGGGGCCCCCCCCCGCGTGTCCGGGCGGGCCCGCCCCCCCCCCCCCCCCGGGGGGCCCCCCCCCCCCGCGCCGCGCGGCCCCCCCCCCCCACCGCGTGGTGTCCTGGACGGTGGTCCCGGACGGGCGGGGGATCCGGCCGGGATCAGCCGCCGAGCGGGATGCCGTTGATCCCGTTGCCGCCGCCGAGCAGGCCCTGCACCGGCAGGCCGCCGAGCAGCGCCGTCAGGGGATTGGCGGCGGCGCCCGCCTGGACGGCGTCGAGCGCGTACGGCGTGGTGAACTCCAGGGTGTCGACGGCGCTTCCGGCGGCGTTCGTCGCCTCGGGCAGCGGCTCGGGGAGCTGCTTGCCGAGGTCCTCCACCGGGAGGGTCTTGCTGACGGAGCCGACGACGCCGAGCGCGGCGCCCGCGTCCGGGACGGCGGGCGCGGCGGAGGCGCTGCCCGCGGCGGCTGCGGCGAAGGCGGCGCCGAGGGCGGCGACACCGAGGGTCTTGGCGGCGGACTGCTTCATCGGGATCTTGATTCCTTGGGAACTAGGGAACTAAGGGGACGAGGGGATCCGGGGAAACGGATGGCCCGTAAGAGCGCTGAGCGGCTCTGCAAGGTAGTCAGCCGCGCACCCGTCCCGCAAATACCCGGGACGGCCGGAAACACGTGTTCCCGGCCGTCCGACATTCCCCGGGATTCCCGCCGTTCGATCCGCTTCGGGCAGGTTTTAGCTGGTCACAGCGGTCTGCCTAAACAGCCATTCGGATTTCAGCTCGGCATATCCGGGCTTGATCACGTCATTGATCATGGCCAGTCGTTCATCGAAAGGAATGAATGCTGATTTCATCGCATTGACTGTGAACCATTGCATGTCGTCGAGCGTGTAATCGAAGGCGTCGACCAGCAGCTCGAATTCCCGGCTCATGCTCGTGGCACTCATCAGACGGTTGTCGGTGTTGACCGTCGTCCGGAAGTGCAGCTTGCGCAGCAGCCCGATGGGGTGGTCCGCGATGGAGGCCGCCGCGCCGGTCTGGAGGTTGGAGCTGGGGCACATCTCCAGCGGGACGCGCTTGTCCCGTACGTACGCGGCGAGCCGGCCCAGCGTCACCGCGCCGTCCTCCGCGACCTCGATGTCGTCGATGATGCGCACGCCGTGGCCGAGCCGGTCGGCGCCGCACCACTGGAGCGCCTGCCAGATGGAGGGGAGCCCGAACGCCTCGCCCGCGTGGATGGTGAAGTGGTTGTTCTCGCGCTTCAGGTACTCGAACGCGTCGAGGTGCCGGGTGGGCGGGAAGCCGGCCTCGGCGCCCGCGATGTCGAAGCCGACCACACCCGAGTCCCGGTAGCGGTTGGCGAGTTCGGCGATCTCCAGGGCGCGGGCCGCGTGCCGCATCGCGGTGAGCAGCGCGCCGACGCGGATCCGGTGGCCGTCGGCGCGGGCGAGGCGCTCGCCTTCACGGAAGCCCTCGTTGACGGCTTCGACGACCTCTTCGAGGGTGAGCCCCCCGTCGAGGTGCTGCTCGGGCGCGTACCGCACCTCCGCGTAGACGACGCCGTCCCCGGCGAGGTCCTGGGCGCACTCGGCGGCGACCCGGAAGAGCGCGTCCCGGGTCTGCATCACGGCGCAGGTGTGGGCGAACGTCTCCAGATAGCGCTCCAGGGAGCCGGAGTCGGCGGCCTCCCGGAACCAGAGGCCGAGCTTGTCGGACTCCTGCTCCGGCAGGGCGTCGTAGCCGGTCGCGCGGGCGAGGTCGATGATCGTGCCGGGACGCAGTCCACCGTCGAGATGGTCGTGGAGCAGGACCTTGGGGGCGCGGCGGATCTGGTCGGCGGTGGGCGGACGGTACGTCTGGCTCGTCATCCGTGAACTCTAACGCTTCCCTTCCTACGCGCGTAGAGTACAGCCGGACGATACGTAACAGTGACCGTGCGGACGGGTGGCGTACACCCGTCCTTCTGAGACTGTTCTGTTATGGGACAGCAAGCGGTTCCCGCCCCGGGGGGACGTACGGCAGGCCGGGACGGTTGGGCACGCGCGCGGCGCGCGGAGCCGCGGGCGCGACTGGGACGGGCGGTCGCCTCACCGGCCGCGGACGCGGCGGTGGGGGGCGTGATCCTTGTCCTCCCTCCGGGTGAACCGGTGTCGGCCAAAGGGGCCTCGTTCCTCGCCCACGCGCGGATGCTGCCGCTCGCCCGCTCCCTGGCCGCGGCGGGCGCGGCGGAGGGCCTGGTGGCGCACGTGGTGCGGTACGGGCGGCGCGGCTGGAACGGTACGGAGGCACACCTCGCCGCGGATGCCCGCTGGGCGGTGGAGGAGGTCGTACAGCGGTACGGGGATGTCCCCGTGTGTCTGGTGGGGCACGGGATGGGCGGCCGGGCGGCGCTGCGGGCGGCCGATCACACCGCCGTCAACTCGGTGCTGGCGATGGCCCCGTGGCTGCCGGAGGACGACCGGGCGGCCGAACCGGAGCCGGTACGGCAGCTCGTGGGACGCCGGGTGCTGATCATGCACGGCACCAACGACGCGCGGACGGACCCGGAGCTCTCCTACCGGCTGGCCGAGCGCGCCAAGAAGACGAGCCGCGACATCTGCCGCTTCGAGGTCCACTCGGACGGCCACGCCCTGCGCCAGCACCACTCCGAAGTCCTGGCACTGGCCTCGGACTTCGTCCTGGGCTCGCTGCTGTCGCGGGCCTACTCACGGCCGGTGGCGGACGCGCTGGCGGCGCCGCCGCCGCTGGGGCTGCGGATGCCGCTGGCGGCGGGGTTCGGGCGGTCGCTGCGGCCGTGAGCCGTGCGGGTCACGGCCCCTGATGCGGCCTGATCCGGCCTGATCCGGACAAGCGGCCCTAGTCCGGCAGGAGTTGACCGCGGCGGGAGAGCAGGAAGCGTTTGAAGGCGGCCACGGGCGGGGTGTCCGGGTGGCCGTCGAGCCAGGCGACGCCGATCTCCCGTACCGCGCGCGGCGCCGTGACCGTCAGTTCGACAACCCCGGGGCGGGCCACCGCCGGGGGTGGCAACAGGGCGACGCCGAGGCCCGCCGCGACCAGGCCGCGCAGGGTCTCGGCCTCCTCGCCCTCGAAGGCGACGCGGGGCCGGAACCCCGCCTCGGCGCAGAGGTCGTCGGTGATCCGGCGCAGCCCGTACCCCGGCTCCAGGGTGACGAACGTTTCGTCGGCGGCCTCGGCGAGACGGACGCGGCGGCGCCGGGCGAGCCGGTGGTCGTCGGGGACGACGAGGCGCAGCCGCTGTTCGTCGAGGCGGCGGGCGGTCAGGTCGGGGGCGTCGGGGACGGGCGAGGTGAGGCAGAGGTCGAGTTCGCCGGCGCGCATGCGCTCGATCATCGCCTCCCCGTAGTTCTGGACGAGCGCGAACCGTACCCGGGGATAGTCGGCGCGGAAGGCCCTGATCAGGCCGGGTACGGTCTCGGAGCCCATGGTGTGCAGAAAGCCGAAGGCGACCTTGCCGGAGGCCGGGTCGGCGTCGGCGCGGACCGATTCGGCGGCCCGCTCGACCTCGCCGAGGGCCCGCTCGACGGAGGCGAGGAAGGTCCGGCCCGCGGGGGTGAGCGCGACCGTACGGCCGATACGGGCGAACAGCGCGACGCCCAGGTCCTGTTCGAGCCGGACCATCGCCCGGGAGAGGGTGGACTGCGGGACGCCCATGTCGCGCGCGGCGCGGGTGACGTGTTCGTGGCGGGCCACCCCGGCGAAGGAGGCGAGGCGCGGGGCGAGGACGGCGGACCAGGATTCGGGGTCCAGTTCCGCGATCCTCGGGGGCGGGTTGCCGGGAGGGGTGCCGGGCGGCCGGGCGGCAGTGTTGCCGGGCGGCCTGGCGGGCGTGTGATCCATGTCCTGTTCGTCACTGTTCCGTGACACCCGCGGCCGCGAGCTGTGTTCATGCGCCATGGGAACGATTATCGCCATTCCATGCATTGGACGCATGAGGCCGCGGTGCCTACCTTCGAGATATGCCTTCAGTCAGTACCGAGGCACCCGCCACCCCGGGTGCCTCCGCCGCGCCGTCCGCTCCCGAGACCTCGACCCACACGTCCCCGGCCGGGAAGCCGGCTCCGTCCCCGGCGGGCACGTCCGCCGACTCGCTGCTCTCCCCCGGCCGCCCCGGCTACCGCCGGATGAGCTTCGCGCTCTTCGCCGCCGGGGTCGCCACCTTCGCCCTCCTCTACTCCACGCAGGCGCTGCTGCCCGCGATCTCCGCCGGGCTCGGTGTCACGGCGAGCCAGGCGAGCTGGACGGTGTCGGCGGCGACGGGCGCGCTGGCCGTCTTCGTACTGCCGCTGAGCGCGCTGTCCGAGCGGTTCGGGCGGCGCACCCTGATGTCCGTCTCGCTGGCGGTCGCGGTGGCGGTCGGGCTGCTGGTGCCGTTCGCGCCCAACGTGGAGTCCCTGGTGGCGCTGCGCGCCGTACAGGGCGCGGCGCTCGCGGGGCTGCCCGCCTCCGCGATGGCGTATCTCGCGGAGGAGGTCCGGCCGAAGGCGCTGGTCGCCGCGATCGGGCTGTTCGTCGCGGGCAACAGCGTCGGCGGCATGAGCGGCCGGATCCTCACCGGCTGGGTCGCCCAGCTCTGGGGGTGGCGCGCGGCGCTGGGCGCGGTCGGTCTGATGGCCGTGGCGTGCGCCGTGGCCTTCCGGATCCTGCTGCCGAAGGCGCGCAACTTCCACCCGCGCTCGCTCAGCCCGGCGGGGCTGGCACGAACGGTGGCCGGCCATCTCGCCGATCCACTGCTGCGCCGGCTGTACGCGATCGGCGGGCTGTTCATGACGGTCTTCGGCGCGGTCTACACCGTGATCGGCTACCGGCTGGTGGAGGCGCCGTTCAGCCTGCCGCAGGGTGTCATCGGCTCGATCTTCCTGGTCTACCTCGTGGGTACGGTCTCCTCGGCGGCGGCCGGCCGGCTGGTGGCGCGGCTGGGGCGACGCGGCGCGCTCTACCTGGCCGTCGGCACGACGACGGCGGGGCTGCTGCTCTCCCTCGCGGACGCGCTCGCCGCCGTACTGCTGGGCCTGGTGCTGATCACGGCGGGCTTCTTCGCGGGCCACGCGGTCGCCTCGTCCGCCGTGAGCCGTACGGCGAAGACGGCACGGGCGCAGGCGTCGGCGCTCTACCAGTCGTCGTACTACCTGGGCAGCAGCGCGGGCGGCACGCTCGGCGCGATCGCCTTCCACGCGGGCGGCTGGGCCGCGACGGTGGCGCTGGGGCTCGTGGCGGTGCTCGGGGTCGTCTCGATCACGCTGTACGGGACACGGGTCGCGCGCGCCGAGCAGCGCCTGGCGCTCTCGTAGCCCGTAACGAGGCGTCAAGCAGCCCGTGGAGAAGCGTAAAGCCCGTAAAGAAGCGTAAAGAACGCCCAATTACCTTTCCCCCGTGGGCAACTGTGCCCATGCCTCGACCGTCTAGCCCCCAGAACGCGCCGGGTGAACGGCGCGCGGTGAAGGGGGCCGGGAACGCATGGGACGCATCGGGCGCATATCGCGCAGAGGTTGGGTGGCCGCGGGGCTCGCGGGGCTCGTCGTACCGCTGACCGTGACGGTGGCGGGCGCCGCGCCCGCGCGGGCGGCGTCGTGCACGACGAGCACGGGCCCGTACCAGAAGCAGGTCGAGAAGTTCCTGGGCCGGACGGCGGACGGCAAGCAGTCCCCCGCCGACTGCGCGGCCACCAGGGCCTTCCAGACGAAGCACGGCATCACCCCGAACATCGGCTACGCCGGCCCCGTCACCTGGGGCGTGATGAGCCTGATGAACCAGCAGAAGGCGGCCGGCAAGACCCCCAACGCGGCCGGCAAGTGCCCGGTGAACAAGGGGCGTATCGCCTGCGTCGACCTCACGCGTCAGCTCAGCTGGATCCAGGACGGCGGGAAACTGGTGTACGGCCCGGTGCCCGTGCGGACGGGGCGGGACGGCTACGAGACCAGGACCGGGCTGACGAAGATCTACTGGCGGGACAAGGACCATGTCTCGTCGATCTACGACGTGCCGATGCCGTACAGCCAGTTCTTCGACGGCGGTCAGGCCTTTCACTCGGTGGGCGTGAGCATGTGGAATCCGCCGGGCTCGCACGGCTGTGTGAACATGACCAAGGCCGATGCGACGAAGTACTGGTCACTGCTGAAAAAGGGCGACGACGTGTACGTGTACGGGCGCAAGCCGGGAACCTGATCGAAGCGCGAATCCGCGCCATCCGTCTGCGCGGGACGGCGGCTTCCGGAAGACTGGTCACCCAAGACGCATGACTGGTTTCTACGGGTGGGACGGGCTACCGGGGTGACGCCGTGAGCGAGAGTGCCGCAACACAAGATCTGGACGTCCGGCTGGAGAAGCACCGTACGGAGCTGACCGGCTACTGCTACCGCATGCTCGGTTCCGCGTTCGAGGCCGAGGACGCCGTGCAGGACACGATGGTGCGCGCGTGGAAGAGCTTCGACAAGTTCGAGGGCCGCTCCTCGCTCCGGTCCTGGCTCTACCGCATCGCCACCAATGTCTGCCTGGACATGCTCACGGCGGGCAACCGCAGGGCCCGTCCCATGGACCTCAGCGGTCCCACCCCGGTGGCCCAGGCCCAGCTCAACCCGCAGCCGGAGATCGTCTGGCTGGAGCCGGTGCCGGACGGCCGGGTCCTGCCGTCGATGACGGACCCGGCCGAGGCGGCGGTGTCCCGGGAGTCGATCCGGCTGGCGTTCGTCGCGGCGCTCCAGCATCTGCCGCCCAAGCAGCGCGCCGTGCTGATCCTGCGCGAGGTGCTGGCGTGGAAGGCGAGCGAGGTCGCCGAGCTGCTGGACACGACGGTCGCCTCGGTCAACAGCGCGCTCCAGCGGGCCCGCGCGACGATCGCCGAGTCGGAACCGGCGACGACGGAGACGTCGGACCCGCTGGACGACGAGCAGAAGGCGCTGCTGGAGCGGTACGTCACGGCCTTCGAGGGCTACGACATGAAGGCGCTGACGGCGCTGCTCCACGACGACGCGAAGTTCACCATGCCGCCGTTCGACCTCTGGCTCCAGGGGCACGACGACATCGTGGCCTGGATGCTCGGCCCGGGCGCCGGCTGCCGCGGCTCGCGGCTGCTGCCGACGTTCGCCAACGGGACACCGGCCTTCGCGCACTACAAGCCCACCGAGTCGGGCGACGGGTACGTGCCGTGGGCGCTCCAGATCATCGAGATCGAGGACGGCCGGATCTCCACGATGCACTGCTTCCTGGACACCGCGCGGTGGTTCCCGCTCTTCGATCTGCCGATGCGGCTGGAGAAGGACGAGGGGCAGGGGTAGGCATCACCCCTGCCTGCGGGCCCCGACCCCGACCCGGCCCCCGTGCCCCTCATCCCGTGGCGGGCAGGGGCAGGGGGGCGAACCGGTGGGCCTCCCAGAGCAGGCGGGAGGCTTCCTCCGGGTAGTCGGTGACCGCGTTCGCCGCGCCGTCGAGGACGAGGACGCGCGGCTGCTTCGGGTCGTACGGGGCCCACTCCGTACGGCCCGCGGCGAACGCGGTCCATTCGGCGCGGAAACGGGCCGACAGAGCCTCCGCCGCCGCCGGCGGCTCCTCCCCCATCAGCATGGTCGCGAGCCGGCCCGTGAGGTTGCCGAAGGTCAGCGGCACGTCCAGGGCGTGACAGGCCCCGAGGGCGCCGCCCATCGCGGGGGCCGGCCAGGTCAGCTCGTAGCAGCGGACGGTGCCCCCGCCGTCCGCGTGCGCCCGCGCGAGATGGAGGCTGGGCATCCGGAACAGCCAGTCGGAGAAGACGAGTTCGTGCAGCCGTTCGGCGTCGGCGTCCGGATGGGCGGCGCGGTAGGCCGCGGCGCTGTCGGCGACCGGTCCGAAGGCCCGCAGGACGGCGCGCGCCTGCTCCTCGGTGACCTGGCCGAGCTGTCCGGCCATGGCGCTGAACAGCCGGTACTCGTCGCGGTTGTGTCCGACGATCAGCTCGACGTCCCGCGCGGCACCGTCCGCCAGCGCCTCCCAGGGCGCGCGTGGCAGTACGTCGCCGTCGACCACCGGTGAGTACGGCACGGCCGTACGGGCGACCGCGCCCCAGCGGTCCTCCCGGGCGGGCATGGTGCGCGCCACCGCCTCACCCGCGGTGACCAGCCGGGCGGGCGCGACCGCCGCCAGCTCCGCCACCGTCGGCCGGACGTCCGGGCCCAGTTCGGCGGCGATCGCGGCGGAGAGGTCCGCGGCCAGCCCGGGCGAGAAGTACGTACCGGGCACGCTCTGCGCGATGGCCCGCGAGAACAGCCCCGCCGCCCGCTCCATGACCAGCAGCGCGGCGATCGATCCCGCGCCCGCCGACTCCCCGAAGACGGTGACCCGGCCGGGGTCCCCGCCGAACGCGGTGATGTTGTCCCGTACCCACTCCAGGGCGGCGACCTGGTCGAGCAGGCCGCGGTTGGCGGGCGCCCCCTCGATCCAGGCGAAACCCTCCACCCCGATGCGGTAGTTGAGGGTGACCACGACCACGCCGCCGTCCCGCGCGAGCCGCCCGCCGTCATAGCCGGGGTCGCCCGCGGTCCCCGACATGTAGGCGCCGCCGTGGATCCACACCATGACCGGCAGCCGGGCGGCACGGTCCGTACCGGGGAGCGCGGGCGACCAGACGTTGACCGTCAGCCAGTCGTCCGCCCGCGCGGCCCCGTCGCCGTCCCTGTCGCCGACAGGCCGCCCGATCTCATTCGGCACCGCCGCCTGCGGGCACGGCGGCCCGAACTCCCCGGCGTCCCGCACCCCCGCCCAGCCCGCGGCCGGGCGCGGGGCCGCGAACCGCAGGGCGCCGACGGGCGGTTGCGCGTACGGGATGCCACGGAAGACGGCGACGCCACTCTCCAGGCGGCCCCGCACTCTCCCGGCGGCGAGGCTCAGCTCCGTCTCCACGGACTCGGCAGCGGTCATCGGAAGTCCTCTCGGCCGGGCCGACCGGGCGGGTCGGCGAGGTACGCCATACGCGACGCACCCCGACAACGTCCGGCCCACGCGTCCGGGTTCCGTAGCGGCCCGCGTGTCAGGCCGGCTTGCGGATCAGCAGGCAGCCCTGCGGGACCCGCGCATCCGGCTCCCTCATCAGCGTGGCGTCCACGACGAGCCCGGCGCCCGCCGCCAGCTCCGCGAGGTGGCCGGGCGGCAGCAGATGGACGTCCAGGGACATGGGGTGGCCGCCGTACCCCTCCTCCTTGCGCCGCCGTTCGTCACCGACGTGGAAGCCGAGCAGGAGATGGCCGCCGGGAGCGAGCACCCGGTGGAACTCGTCGAACACCGCCGGGAGTACCTCACGCGGGAGGTGGATGATCGAGTACCAGGCGACCACGCCGCCGAGTGCGCCGTCCGCCGACTCCAGGGCCGTCATCGTCCCGATGTCGAAGCGCAGCTCCGGGTGGGCCCGCCGGGCGACGCCGACCATCCCCGGGGACAGCTCCACGCCGAACGCGTCCGCCCCGAGGGAGTGCAGATACGCCGTCACATGACCGGGACCGCACCCCACATCGGCGACGGGACGCCCCCCGGCGGCCCGCACGAGCCCGGCGAAGGCGCCCAGCATCGCCCGCCCCAGCACATCCCGCTCGAAGGCGGGGCGTACGAGCGCGGCGTAGTCGACGGCGACGGTGTCGTACGACGCCCGGGTCTCACTCAGATAGATCGGCTCGGTCACGCCGGGGACCCTACCCCTCCCCCGCCACGCCCTCCCCCACCGCGCCTTCCCGCTCGGCGGTCACCGCCATCCCCGCCAGTCCCACCAGGTCCAGCAGCAGCCACAGCTCACGCCCCACCCCGCGCAGCCGCAGCGGGCGGCCCTGTCTGCGGGCGTCGAGCCGGAGCGCGGCGAGTACGTCGACGGCCGCCAGGTTCGGCCGCCGCAGCCCGGCGACGTCACAGACGACAACCTCGGCGGGGCCGGCCTCGGACAGCCGGCCGGCCAGCTCGGCGCGGAGCCGGGGGACGTCGTCGGGGGTGACATGTCCCGCGACGACGAGAACGATCGGATCACTGGCATCCACACCAGGGAGACCGGTCCCACGCCCGGAACTCATCGCAGCGGCCCGTGCACGGCCCGTGCGCCGCGGGTGCCCCACCGGGGTGGCCTGCCGGGCGGGCCGTCAGCTGACAGGCAGCTCGGAGGTGTCGATGGCCAGGTCGAAGGGTGCGGGGAGGGTGAGCTTGCCTCCGTACTCGACCGCTTGAAGCATCCGGTATGTACCGTCCTTGGGCTCGCCGTAGAGCTTCGCGATCGGAATGTCCGACACGCAGGGATCGAGGAGCAGATAGAGCGGAACGCCTGCCTGGGCATAGCAGCGCGCCTTGGCAACACAGTCGCGCGCGGCGTTGCCGGGTGAGGTGATCTCCACGACGAGTTTGGCCTTGCCTGCGGGGAACAACTCCCCAGGGGCGGGCCCGTCCTCCTCCGCCACCACCATCAAGTCGGGGATGTAGAGGCCCTTGCGACCCGGTACCGCTGCTTCCTGCGTCTGGAAGATTCTCCAGTCGCTCGGAATCACCGCCGCGAGACGAAGCAGCAGCAGAAAGGCAGTCGAATTGTGGTCCCAGGACGGTGTGGATGACACGGTGATGATCCCCTCGATGATCTCCACCTTGTGGCCCTCGGGTGCGTCCACCTGCTCCCAGATACGGACGAGGTCGTCCCAGCCTGGCTCGGGCTCGTGGTCGACGGTGAGTGCGCTCATGGCGGTCTCCTTCGGTGTGTCACCCACTCCAGCACGCCGAACGGGACCGGCGGCCGTCCACCGATCCCGTTCACCCGAATGAGGAAACCGCAGGTCAGGCGATACGTTCCCGCACCACCGGCGTGGTTTCGTACGCCGTGCCCGCCGGGCTGATGTCGTACGTGCCCTCCAGTGCCTCGGCCGCGTACGCGAACTTCTCCGGGGTGTCCGTGTGCAGCGTCAGCAGGGGCTGGCCCGCGGTCACCGGGTCGCCCGGCTTCGCGTGGAGTTCGATGCCCGCGCCCGCCTGGACCGGGTCCTCCTTGCGGGCGCGGCCCGCGCCCAGGCGCCAGGCGGCGACGCCGACGCCGTACGCGTCCAGGCGGGTCAGGACGCCCGTGGCCGGGGCGGTGACGACCTGCTGTTCGCGGGCGACCGGGAGGGCCGCGTCCGGGTCGCCGCCCTGGGCCGCGATCATCCGGCGCCAGACGTCCATCGCGGAGCCGTCGGCGAGGGCCTTCGCCGGGTCGGCGTCCTTCAGGCCCGCCGCGTCGAGCATTTCGCGCGCCAGGGCCAGGGTCAGTTCCACGACGTCGGCCGGGCCGCCGCCGGCCAGCACCTCGACGGACTCGCGGACCTCCAGGGCGTTGCCCGCGGTGAGCCCCAGCGGGGTGGCCATGTCGGTGAGGAGCGCGACGGTCCGTACGCCGTGGTCGGTGCCGAGGCCGACCATGGTGGCGGCGAGTTCGCGGGCGTCCTCGATGGTCTTCATGAAGGCGCCGGAGCCGACCTTGACGTCCAGGACCAGCGAGCCGGTGCCCTCGGCGATCTTCTTCGACATGATGGAGGAGGCGATCAGCGGGATCGCCTCGACGGTGCCGGTGACGTCCCGGAGCGCGTACAGCTTCTTGTCGGCGGGGGCCAGCCCGTCGCCCGCCGCGCAGATGACCGCGCCGGTGGTGTCGAGGACGTCCAGCATCTCGGCGTTGGAGAGCAGGGCCCGCCAGCCCGGGATGGCCTCCAGCTTGTCGAGCGTGCCGCCGGTGTGGCCGAGTCCGCGCCCGCTGAGCTGCGGTACGGCGGCGCCGCACGCGGCGACCAGCGGGGCCAGCGGGAGGGTGATCTTGTCGCCGACGCCGCCCGTGGAGTGCTTGTCGGCGGTGGGGCGGGACAGCGCGGAGAAGTCCATGCGCTCGCCGGAGGCGATCATGGCGGCGGTCCAGCGGGCGATCTCCGTACGGTTCATGCCGTTGAGCAGGATGGCCATCGCCAGCGCCGACATCTGCTCGTCGGCGACCTCACCGCGCGTGTAGGCGTCGATCACCCAGTCGATCTGCTCCGGGCTCAGTTCGCCCCGGTCGCGCTTGGTGCGGATGACGGAGATGACGTCCATGGCGGTCCTAATCCTTGCGTTCGACTACGTACGTACAGCGGCCCCGGCGCCGCCGGATCGCGGCGGGGCCGGGGCCGGGTTCAGTGGGAACGGCCGTTCCCCGGGCGGCCGTTCTTCAGGTGGCCGGGGCCGAAGGCCTGCGGGAGCATGTCGGCGAGCGTGCGGATCCCGTCCGGGGTCTCCATGACCAGCTCCGGGCCGCCGAACTCGTACAGCAGCTGCCGGCAGCGTCCGCACGGCACCAGCACCTCCCCCGCGCCGTCGACGCAGGTGAAGTGGGTGAGCCGGCCGCCGCCGCTGAGCTGGAGCGCGGAGATCAGCCCGCACTCGGCGCAGAGCCCGAGGCCGTACGAGGCGTTCTCGACGTTGCAGCCGGTGAGCGTGCGGACCGGGGCGCCGTCGCCGGCCACCGCGAGCGCCGCGACCCCGACCGGGAAGCCGGAGTACGGGGCGTACGCGCGGGACATCGCGTCCCGCGCCGCCGCCCGCAGCGCCTCCCAGTCCACCCCGCCCGGGGCCGGGGCGTCCGGCGCCGTCATGTGCCTTGGCCCTTCCGGTACGAAAGTCCGTCCGCCTTGGGCATCCTGAGCCGTTGCGCGGAGAGCGCGAGGACCAGCAGCGTGGTGACGTACGGCGCGGCGTCCACGAACTGGCTGGGCACCTGGTCGGTGAGTCCGTACCAGACGAAAAGCAGGGCCGAGACGGCCGCCGAGATCGCCGCGGGCAGGTACTTCTTCTTGTAGAGCTGCCAGCCGACGACCAGCACCAGCAGGATCGCGAGGAGCAGCAGCATCGCGTGGACGTTCTCGGCGCCGCCGCGCAGCTTGAGGCTGTCGGTGAAGCCGAAGAGCCCGGCGCCCAGGGCCATGCCGCCCGGCATCCAGTTGCCGAAGATCATCGCGGCGAGGCCGATGTAGCCGCGCCCGCCGGTCTGGCCCTCCTGGTAGATGCCGGTGGAGACGATGGCGAGGAAGGCGCCGCCGAGCCCGGCGAGACCGCCGGAGACGACGACGGCGATGTACTTGTACTTGTAGACGTTGACGCCGAGGGATTCCGCGGCGACCGGGTTCTCGCCGCAGGAGCGCAGGCGCAGGCCGAACGCCGTACGCCACAGCAGCCACCAGGTGCCGGGGATCAGCAGCAGGGCGACGACGGTGAGCAGCGAGAGGCCGGTGACCAGGCCGCCCACCAGACCGGCGAGGTCGGAGACGAGGAACCAGTGTCTGGCCTGGAGATCCTGCATCCAGTCGGAGAGCCCGGGGACGGTGATCTCGGTGATCGGGTCGACGCGGGGGGACTGCTTGGAGGAGCCGCCCTCGGCCGCGTCGAAGGTGAACTTGGAGAGGTAGCGGGTGGCGCCGACGGCGAGGATGTTGATGGCCACGCCGGAGACGATGTGGTTCACGCCGAAGGAGACGGTGACGACGGCGTGCAGCAGCCCGCCGAGCGCGCCGCCGATGATGCCGAAGAGGACGCCGGTCCAGGGGCCCCACTGGTAGCCGGCCCAGGCGCCGAACCAGGTGCCGAGGACCATCATCCCTTCGAGGCCGATGTTGACGACGCCCGCGCGCTCGGCCCACAGGCCGCCGAGTCCGGCGAGGCCGATGGGGATGGCGAGTTCGAGGGCGCCGGCGACCTGGCCGACGGAGGTGATGTCGTCGGCGCCGCTGATCAGCCGTACGAGCGAGACCAGCGCGAGCGCGCCGGCGATGATCAGCAGGATGACGGGGAGGGAGAGGGCGGGCCGGCCGCCGCTCTTCTTCGGGGCGGCGCTCGTGGCGGAGACGGTGCTCGTGGTCGTGGTCACAGCGCGGACCCCTCCTTCTCGGTCTGGTCGTCGCCCGACGAGGCGCCCGGTGAGGCGCTCTGCGACGGGCCGCTGTCCGGCGGGGTCCCGGTGGTGGCGAGGGCGCCGCCCGCGGCGAGTTCCTCGCCGACCTTCTGCTGCTGGCGGCGGAGCCCGTAGCGGCGGACGAGTTCGTAACTGACCACGACCGAGATCACGATCAGGCCCTGCATGATCGTGGCGATCTCCTTCTCGTACCCGAACTGGTCGAGGGAGGCCGACGACTTGTCGAGGAAGGCGATCAGCAGCGCGCTGAACGCGATGCCCAGCGGGTTGTTCCGGCCCAGCAGTGCGATGGTGATGCCGGTGAAGCCGACGCCGGTGGGGAAGTCGAGGCTGTACGTGTGGGTGTCGCCCAGCAGGGTCGGCATCCCGGCGAGGCCGGCGATCCCGCCGGAGACCAGCATCGCGGTGAGGACCATCTTCTTGGCGTCGACGCCGGAGGCCTGGGCGGCGCTCTCGCTGGCGCCGGTGGCGCGCAGGTCGAAGCCGAAGCGGGTGCGGCCGAGGACGAACCAGTAGACGATGCCGCAGGCGGCGGCGACGAAGGTGAAGCCGTAGATCTCGCCGGCCTCGATGCCCATGTCCAGGCCGGGGAACCAGCCGGACCGCGGGATGTCGCCGGTGGTCAGGTTGTTGGACCCTTCGGGCTGGACACCGAAGTTCTTCGGCAGGATCAGCCAGGCGACCAGGCTGGTGGCGATCGAGTTGAGCATGATCGTGGAGACGACCTCGCTCACCCCGCGGGTCGTCTTGAGGATGCCCGCGATCCCGGACCAGAGGGCGCCGACGAGCATCGCGACGATCACGATCAGGGCGATCTGGAGCGGCCCCGGCAGATCGACGCTGGCGCCGACGAGCGCGGCCGTCATCGCGGCGAGCCGGTACTGGCCGTCGACCCCGATGTTGAACAGGTTCATCCGGAAGCCGATGGCCACGGCGAGGGCGGCCAGGTAGTACGTACCGGCCTGGTTGACGATCAGCACCTGTACGTCGACGTACGAGGCCGACTCGAACATGATGCGGTACGGCTCGACCGGGTTGGTGCCCGAGACGAGCAGCACCACCGTGGTGAGGGCGACGGCGACGACCAGTGCGAGCACCGGTCCCGCGAAGCCCAGGATCAGCCGGTCCTTGTCGAATTTCTTCATCGGGCGTCGTCCTCCGGGCTCGCGCCGTCGGTGTGCGGGGCCGCGCTCTCGGCCGGCGCCTCCAGGTGGCCGCGGGCGGCGCCGGTCATGGCCGAGCCCAGCTCCTCCGGCGTGATGGTGGCGGGGTCGGCGTCGGCGACGAGGCGGCCGCGGTACATCACCCGCAGGGTGTCGGAGAGCCCGATCAGCTCGTCGAGGTCGGCGGAGACGAGGAGTACGGCAAGGCCCTCGCGGCGGGCCTCGCGGATCTGGTCCCAGATCTGCGCCTGCGCGCCGACGTCCACCCCGCGGGTGGGGTGCGCGGCGATCAGCAGCTTGGGGCGGTGGCTCATCTCGCGGCCGACGATCAGCTTCTGCTGGTTGCCGCCGGACAGCGAGGCCGCGGTGACCTCGATACCGGGGGTGCGGACGTCGTACTCGCGCACGATCCGCTCGGTGTCGGTGCGGGCCGCCTTGAGGTCGAGGAGGCCGCCGCGGCTGTTGGGCGGCTCGGTGACATGGCCGAGGATGCGGTTCTCCCAGAGCGGGGACTCCAGGAGCAGGCCGTGCCGGTGCCGGTCCTCGGGGATGTAGCCGATGCCGTTCTCGCGGCGCCTGCGGGTGGGCGCGTGCGAGATGTCCTCGGTGCCGAGGGTGATCACGCCGCCGTCGGGGTCGCGCATCCCCATCAGCGCCTCGATGAGCTCGGTCTGGCCGTTGCCCTCGACGCCGGCGATGCCGAGGACCTCGCCGCGGTGGATGGTGACATCGATCCCGGCCAGGACCTCGCGGACGACGCCGTCGGGGTCGGTGGCGGTCAGCCGCAGTCCGTCGACGGTGAGCACCGGGACGTCCGTGACGGTGGACTCGCGGGTCTCCGGCGAGGGCAGCTCGCTGCCGACCATCAGCTCGGCGAGCTGCTTGGTGGTGGTGTTCGCCGGGTCGGCGGTGCCCACGGTGGTGCCGCGCCGTATGACAGTGATGTCGTCGGCGACGGACAGCACCTCGCCCAGCTTGTGCGAGATGAAGATGACGGTGAGGCCCTCGGCCTTCAGCTCCCGCAGGTTGTCGAAGAGCGCGTCGACCTCCTGGGGGACGAGGACGGCGGTGGGCTCGTCGAGGATCAGGATGCGGGCGCCGCGGTAGAGGACCTTGAGGATCTCCACGCGCTGGCGGTCGGCGACGCCGAGGTCCTCGACGAGGGCGTCGGGGCGCACGCCGAGACCGTACGCCTCGGAGATCTCCTTGATCTTCTTGCGCGCCTTGGTGCCGATGCCGTGCAGCTTCTCGCCGCCGAGGACGACGTTCTCCAGGACGGTGAGGTTGTCGGCGAGCATGAAGTGCTGGTGGACCATGCCGATGCCGCGCGCGATGGCGTCGGCGGGGCCGGCGAAGGAGGTCTGCTCACCGTCGATCGTGATGGTGCCCTCGTCCGGCTTCTGCATGCCGTAGAGGATCTTCATCAGGGTCGACTTGCCGGCCCCGTTCTCGCCGACGAGGGCGTGGACGGTGCCCTTGCGGATGGTGATGTCGATGTCGTGGTTGGCGACGACACCGGGGAACCGCTTGGTGATGCCGTGCAACTCCACGGCGGGAGGGCTGCTGGACGCGTTGATGACGCACTCTCCTTGGCGGGAAAGGAGTGGGGGCGGAGGGAGTGGCAGGGCGGGGTGAAGCTATCGCGCCGGAGGGTGGTCTACACGCATTGCGCTGCCGAATCGTAAGCGTAAGGAGGGACCGACGGCCCGCGGGACGCGGGGGCCGCCGGGCCCGGGAGTGCCAGGAGTGCCGGGTGCGCCGGGGGCCCGGGCGGCGGCTGGTGCCGTCGCTCCGGGCCCGCGGTCATGTACCGGCGTACCGCATGTACTGCGGCGTATCGCTTGTACCGCTGTACCGCACGGACCGCCCGGTCGGCCGGGAGGGGCCGTTACGGGGTGGTCTTGACGGTGATCTTGCCGTCGATGATGTCCTTCTTCGCCTTCTCGACGGCGGCGACGACATCGGTCATCTTGGTGTACGCCGGGTTGGTGTCGGCCAGGCCGACGCCGTCCTTGTCCAGGCCGTACCGGATCTCACCGGACTCGGGCTTGCCGTCCTTGACCGACTTGATCAGGTTGTAGACCGCGTCGGAGACGTCCTTGGTGACCGAGGTCAGGATCTTGTCCTTGTACTTGGCCAGGCCCTTCTGCGCGTACTGGTCGGAGTCGACGCCGATGGCCCACTGGCCGGCCGTGGCGGTCGCCTCGATGGCGCCGAAGCCGGCCAGACCGGCGGCGTGGTAGACCACGTCCGCCTTCTTGTCGAGCTGGCCCTGCGCGGCGGCCTTGCCGAGGTCGGGCTTGGAGAAGCCGTCGAAGTTCGGGGGCTGCGTCAGGTACTGCGACAGGACCTTCACCGACGGGTCGGTCTCCTTGACGCCCTGCTCGAAACCGGCCTGGAACTTCTTGATCAGCGGGGTCTCGACACCGCCGATGAAGCCGACGGTCTTCGACTTGCTGACCTTGGCCGCGGCGACGCCCGCGAGATAGGAGCCCTGCTCCTCGTTGAACACCATGTTGGCGATGTTCTTGTCGGTCACCGAGGAGTCGTCGATGATCCCGAAGGAGACCTTCGGGAACTTCGGGGCGACCTTCTTGATGGCGGGCGCGTAGGCGAAACCGACGCCGATCACCGGGTTGTTGCCGGCGCGGGCCAGGTCGGTCAGGCGCTGCACCTTGTCGGCGTCGGCCTCCCCGTCCGCCGGCTCCGAGTCGGTGCCCTTGATGCCGAGGTCCTTCTCGGCCTTGGCCAGACCGGCGTAGGCGGCATCGTTGAAGGACTGGTCACCCTTGCCACCGATGTCGTAGGCGATGGCGGCCTTGGCCTCGTTGGAGTCGGTTCCGGCGTCCGACGACGACTTGCCACCACAGGCGGTGACGGAGAGCGCGAGTGCCGCTGACGCGACGCCCACGGTGGCTATCCTGGTGATCCGGCGCAAGGGAGGCTCCTTCTGGCCTAAGCGCCTCTTCCGGCGCTGGTTTCGCGGCGATCGTAACGCGCGTAGATGTCAGATAAAGACCTGTACGGCAGCCGTTATCGGATCGTCGCGAACGGGAAGCGAACAGCAGGGGATCAGCAGGCGCGCCAGGGCCACCGGCCGGTTACGGACGGTCGCCGTCGAGCAGCGCGGCGGCGGTGAAAAGCTCCACGCCGACCTGGATGGCCCGTTCGTCGACGTCGAAATCGCCACGATGCAGGTCGTACCGGGCCTGGCTGCCGGGGGTCCGCACGCCGAGCCGCGCCATGGCTCCCGGGACCTGTTCGAGGTACCAGGAGAAGTCCTCGCCGCCGAGGCTCTGCTCGGTGTCCTCGATTGCATACGAACCGCGGCGCGCGGCCTGGGCGGCACGGAGCAGTTCGGCGACGGTGCCGTCGTTGACGACCGGCGGCACTCCCCGTACGTACGTGATCTGCGACTTGGCGCGGTGGAGCGTGGCGACCTCGTCGACCGCGGCGTGCACCAGGTCCGGCGCGTCGCGCCAGGCGGCCAGGTCGAGGCAGCGGACGGTGCCGGAGAGCTCGGCGTGCTGCGGGATGACGTTGGGGGCGTGGCCGGCCTCGATACGGCCCCAGGTGACGGCGAGCCCGGAGCGGGCGTCGACGCGGCGCGCGAGGAGCGCGGGAACGTCGGTGGCGACCCGGGAGACGGCGGTGACCAGGTCGGTGGTGAGGTGCGGGCGGGCGGTGTGGCCGCCGGGCCCGTCGAGGGCGATGTCGAGCCGGTCGCACGCGGAGGTGATCGGTCCGGTACGCAGCCCGATCGTTCCGGCGTCGACCTTGGGGTCGCAGTGCACGGCGATGATCGAACCGACACCGTCCAGGGCGCCGGACTCGATGGCGTCGGCGGCGCCGCCGGGGAGGACCTCCTCGGCGGGCTGGAAGATCAGCCGCACCGCGGACGGCAGCAGCCCCTGGCGGTCCAGCTCGGCGAGGACGAGCCCGGCGCCGAGCACGGCCGCGGTGTGCACGTCGTGCCCGCAGGCGTGCGCGCGGTCGGGCACGGTCGAGCGGTACGGGACGCCGGTCTTGGTGTCCGGGATGGGCAGGCCGTCGATGTCGGCGCGCAGGGCGAGCATGGGGCGCGCGGGGTCCGGGGTGCCGATGTCGCAGACGAGTCCGGTGCCGGTGGTGAGGACACGCGGCGCGAGTCCGGCCTGCTCCAGCCGGCGCTTGATCGCGGCGGTGGTCCGGAACTCCTGGTTCCCCAGCTCGGGGTGCATGTGCATGTCCCGGCGGAAGGCGATCAGCTCGTCGCGCAGGGCGTCGGGCAGGGTGCCGGGGAGCGCGGGGTGCGTCGGTTCCCCGGGCTGATCGGTCTCGGACTCAAGGGACATCAACTGGCTCACCTGTCGAAGGGTAGGCCCCTTTAGTGATCAACCAACCCTGGATCAACAAAATTTCAGCCACTCAGGGGAAGAAAATTTATGCCCTTGCGCATGGCGATCACCCAGAGTGGGTATACCGCGTCATTTCAGTGGCCTCGCCCTCTCTGCCGGGGGGCGAGGCCACCGTGCGACACCGGCCCGCCACCGGGAAGGCGGCGGGCCGGACAGAAGATCGGGCGGTCAGAAGATCGACGACAGTCCGCTGGTGATCGAGGAGACGAGTTCCCTGCCCTCCGACGCGACCTTGTTCACCGCGGGGGCCACCTTCCGCGCCACCGGCACCACCCACTTGGACTGGCCGAATGTGACCCGGCTCAGGGCCGAGGAGGCGACGGACTCCAGGAACGCGCCGCTGGTGAAACCGTTCTCGATGCCCTCGAACAGGGAGCTCAGGGCGCCGGCCCCCAGCGACACGGCGCCGACCCATCCCGCGATCGGCAGCAGCGGCGGGAAGACGAGGCCGGCGAGGCCGAGGCCGGCGGCGAGGAAGCCCGCGCCGACGCTGACGTAGCCGAAGGCGTCGGCCCACCAGCCCGCGTCGGACCACCAGTCCTCCTTCTCGGGGCCGGTGCCGTTCTGGTTGACGTCGTCGTGGGTGCCGCTGTCGGCCGGGTTGTTCCCGTTGTTCCGGTCCTCCCGCGCCTTCTCGGCGGCCTTGCGGGCGGCCTCCGCGATCTCGGCCTGGCGCTTCTGGGCGGCGATCGCGCGGGCCTGGCTGGCCGCGGTGGCCGCCGTCCGCGCGTCCTGGCCGGCCTGCAGCGCGGACTGGCGGGCACTGGCCGCGGACGCCTGGGCGCTGTAGGAGGAGTTCAGGGCCGAACGGGCGGAGTCGATGGCCCGGTTCGCCGAGTAGTTCGCCGAGCGGGACGCGCTCCGGGCGGTCGCCGCCGCGGCCCTGGCCTGGTTCGCCGAGGTCTGCGCCGCCGACGCGGACGCCTCAGCGGCGTCGGCGAGCTGCTTCGCCTCCGTCGCGTACCCGTCGGCCTTCCGCGACGACTCCAGCGCCTTGTCCGCCCACTGCTGGGCCTCCGCGGCGGCCTGCCGGGCGTCGGCGCCCGCCTTCGACGCCAGCGCCGCGTTCTCCTGCGCGGTCTGGGCGATCTTCGCCGCGGCGGCGATCGCCCCGCGGATCGCCGAGATGTGGGTGGCGGAGTCGTGGTCGAGCTGGGCCGTCGCGTACTGCACGACCTGGACGAAGTTCCGGCGCATCCACGTCGGGCCCTCCAGGGCCACCTCCCCGTACGACTTGGTGTACTCGCCGCCGGTGGCCACCAGGTTCGCGGTGGTGACGGCGTCGTCCTCCCGCAGGGCCGCCGGGTAGGTGCGGTCGAAGAAGTCCTGCAACGCCTCCGGGGTGTTCACGTTCAGCGCGTCGTTGGCCGCCTTGAGGACGGCCTTGCCGGGCTTCTGGCCGATGATGCGGACGATCTGTACGCGGTTGTCGTCCTGCGAGGCCCGGATCACCCCGGAGGTGATGAAGTCGCCCACCGCCGTGGAAGTGGAGCTCTCCAGCGCGCGCTGGGCCGCCTCCGCGATCGCGGGGCTGGATATCTGGGCGAGGTAGAGGACGGTCTCGCGGTCGTCCTGGCCCTGTGCGAGCTGCCGGTCGAGGTCGACCCAGCTGAGTACGTCGTCGTCGCTGCCGGCCAGCGCGAACCCGGCGGCCTCCCGCGTCCACGCGCCCTTCGCCGCGAGCAGACCGGTGGCGGCCTTGCGGCCCAGCGTGGCGGCGAGGGCCAGGTCGCCCGTCCCGAGCGCGGCCTCGGCACCGGTGATCAGATCCTTGATCGCCTGTGAGGTCTGCGCCTCCTGCGCGCGCTTGTTCTCGTACTCGGCCTTCTCCACCACCTCGATCTCGGCCAGCAGCCGGGCCTCGTCGAGACCCTGGAGTTTCTCCTGCTGGAGCCGCGCCAACTCCGCGTCCCGCGCCGCCTGTTCCACGGCGATGGCAGCTTCCACGGTCTTGGTGGCGGTGTTGGCGGCCTTGACGGCCTCCACCGCGTGCGCCGTGGAGCGGTTGGCGTAGTCGATGGCCTGGCCCGCGTACTTCACGGCCTCGTCGGCGGCGTCGGCCGCCTTCTCCGCGTGCTCGGCGGCGGAGTTGGCGGCGTCGCGCGCGGTACGCGCCGCGGCCGCGGCGCTGTTGGCCAGGGCCTGGGCGGTGGAGGCGGCGTTGGTGGCGCGGTTGGCGGCGGTGTTCGCGATCGCCGCCTGCCGCCTGGCCTCCGCGGCCTCCGACTGCGCGGCACCCGCCGCGGCGGCGGCCTGCGCGGACGCGGCGGCGGCGGAGGCCGCGTTGCGGGCGGCGGAGGCGGCCGAGGAGCCGGCGCTCGCGGCCTGCGCGGAGGCGGCCGCCGCGTAGTCGGCGGCCTTGGCCGCGGTACGGGCCCGCGCGGCCGAGTTACGGGCGGCGACCGCGGCGTTCTTGGCCGCCGCGGTCTTGGAGGCGTCCTTGGAGGCGGCGATCGCGGCGTT
>NZ_JBHURV010000012.1:0-212361 GCF_042673865.1 Streptomyces sp. NPDC056987 | reverse complement strand
GGTGAAGGCGCCACCTCGCGCGAGGTGGCGCCTTCACCCGTTTCCCGGAGGCGATCAGCCGAAGTCGGGTGATCGTTCCTGGGCGCTCGGCAGGCTCTTGCGGACCCCCCATTCGAGCCTGACCCCGCCGAAGTGGGTGGCAGGCGTCCCGGCGGGCTCCGGCGCGGCCCTGCCGAGGACGAAACGGTCCTCCGCGCCGTCCAGGACGCCGCCGGAGGGGTCGTCCGAGCCGTCGGTGCGCACACCGTCCCGTTCGGGCAGGAGGATGTCCCGTACGACCAGGGCACAGAGATAGAGCGTGCCGAGCAGATGCAGGGCGATGGCGAGCTGGTAGCCCTCGGCGGGCAGCCCCTTGTGGGCGTCGCCGCTGGTCGTGTACGCGAGGTACATCCAGATCCCGAGGTAGTACATGACCTCGCAGGCCTGCCAGATGAGGAAGTCGCGCCAGCGGGGGCGGGCCAGGGCGGCGAGCGGGATCAGCCAGAGGACGTACTGCGGCGAGTAGACCTTGTTGGTGAGGATGAACGCGGCGACGACGAGGAAGGCGAGCTGGGCGAAGCGCGGCCGGCGGGGCGCGGTGAGGGCGAGGGCGCCGATGCCCGCGCAGGCCAGCACCATGAGGATCATGGCGTACGTGTTGACCGTGGTGACGTCGATCGACCGGCCGGTGCGCTGCGTGATGATCAGCCAGAAGGAGCCGAAGTCGATCTGGCGTTCCTGGCTGAAGGTGTAGAAC
Source organism: Streptomyces sp. NPDC056987 (assembly GCF_042673865.1). Lineage (NCBI taxonomy): Bacteria > Bacillati > Actinomycetota > Actinomycetes > Kitasatosporales > Streptomycetaceae > Streptomyces > Streptomyces sp. NPDC056987. The sequence continues at coordinate 211,625 of NZ_JBHURV010000012.1, read as the reverse complement.
TTCTTCCACCCTTCGGGGGCGAGCAGCATCACCGGCAGGTTCACCGCCAGCCAGGCACCGGCGGCGCCCAGGAGGGCCGTGCCGTACGCGCGGTAGCGCCCGGCGCGCCAGCACAGGACGAGCAGGGGCCCCAGGAGGAGTGCGGGGTAGAGCTTCGCGGCGGTGGCGAGTCCGATGAGGATGCCGAAGGCGAGGGCGCGGCCGCGGGACCACATGAGCATGGCGGCGGCGGTGAGGGCGACGGCCAGCAGGTCCCAGTTGATGGTGGCCGTGAGGGCGAGGGCGGGCGCCAGGGCGACGAGGAGGGCGTCCCACGGGCGGCGGCGGTGGGTGCGGGCGACGCAGACGGCGATGACCGTGGCGCAGATCATGAGCATGCCCGCGTTGACCATCCAGTACATCTGCTCGCGGTACTGGATGGAGCCGCCCGGGGTGAGCCAGGAGGCGACCTCCATGAAGAGGCCGGTCAGAACGGGGTACTCCAGATACTGCATGTCGCCGCTGAGCCGGTCGAAGTACGGCACGAGGTTGTCGGCGAAGCCGCGCCCGAGGAAGAGGTGCGGGATGTCCGAGTAGCAGGCGTGGGTGTACTGGGAGCTGGCGCCGCGGAACCACGCCCAGTTGTAGCAGGGCATCTTCTGCACCATGCCGAGTGCGAACATGCCGATCGCCACCAGCGCGACGACGCGTACGGGGGAGAGCCGCCCGCTGCCCGGCCAGGCCCAGCGTCCGGCGGGTCCGCCGATCAGCTCGCTGCCGGCCGTGGCGATCTCGTCCCGCCGGGTGGGCGCCACGTCCGGCCGGTCCTGGTGCACGGTTGTCTCTTCTGTGCTCGGCATGGCGCCCATCCTGCCGTATACCGCTGTGGACGGGGCGAGGGCCGCCGCACCGTACGTACATGGAGCTGTACGTGTCCGGTGCGACGGCCCTCGCGGGTGTCGCGTACATGTCCCCGGCCTGTCGTGACGGCCGTGCGGTGGCGCCCCGGGGTTCGCGGGCCCCGGGGCTGATCAGCCTCTCTGGCCTGCGAAGAAGCCGGTGTCGTTGGACTCTTCGTCGCTCGGTGAGGCCGAGGGGCTCTCCTCGCCGCCGCCTCCGCCGCCGTTGCCGTTTCCGCCGTTGTTCCCGTTGCCGCCGTTGCCGTTGCCGCCGTTGCCGTTGCCCTGGTTGGTGTTGCCCTGGTCGGCACATCCGAAGATGTTGGTGCACTCCTCGGTGTCGCCGCTCGGGCTCTCGGACGGGTCCGCGGACGGGCTCTCGGACGTGCTCTCGGACGGGTCCGCGGACGGGCTCTCGGGCGTGCTCTCGGACACGGTCGGCTCCGGGGAGTCGGCGCCGCCGCCGTAGTAGGAATCGCCAATGGGCTCGGGCTTGGGGAACTTCTCGACGGGCTTCCCCTTGAGGGCCTCCGTCATGTAGTCCTTCCAGATCTGGGCGGGGAACGAGTTGCCGTGGATCTTGTCCTCGCCACCCGTGCCGAACATCTTCTCGAACTGACGCTTCGCGTTCTTCGCGTCGTCGTCCATCCGGTACATGTCGATGGCGGTGGAGAGCTGCGGGGTGTACCCCACGAACCAGGCCGACTTGTTGCCGTCCGTAGTACCGGTCTTGCCGGCGGCGTCGCGGTCGGGGAGCTTCGCGGTGATTCCGGTGCCCTCCTCGACCACCGACTTCAGCACGTCGGTGACGTTGTCCGCGACCGCGGCGGGGAAGGCGCTGGTCGCCGTCGCCTTGTGCTGGTAGATGGTCTTGCCACCCTTCAGCACCCGGTCGACGGAGTACGGGTCACGCTGCTTGCCGCTGGTCGCAAAGGTCGCGTAGGAGCCGGCCATCCGGATGGCGCTGGGGTCGGAGATCCCGAGCGAGAAGGAGGGCACATTGGACTTGCTGAGGGAGTCCGGGCGCAGACCGGCGTTGATGGCGGCCTGGCGCACCTGGGGGATGCCTACGTCCATGCCGAGCTGCACATAGGGCGAGTTGGCGGACTCCTGCATGGCCTCCCGCAGGTCCATGTCGCCGTACGACTTACCGCCGTCGTTGGTCTGGAGCCACTCCTTGTCCTCTTCGTTGGTCCAGATCGAGCCGTCGTAGTTCTTGATCTTCAGCTTGTTGTCGCCGTTGTAGATGGCCTTGTCGGGCGCGATCTGTGTCCGCTGCTCGTTGGTCTGGTCCGAGGGGAGCTTGGGGTCGCGCACGCCGTTTTCCATGGCCGCGGCCAGGACGAACGGCTTGAAGGTCGAGCCGACCTGGGCACCGGTCTGGTCGGCGTTGTTGGTGAAGTGCTTGGTCGCGTCCTCGCCGCCGTAGATCGCGACGATCTTTCCGGAGGAGGGTTCGACGGAGGCGCCGCCGAACTGGACGTGGGTGTCGGTCTCCGGACGCTTCTCGGGGTCGATCTTGGCGTCGTAGATCTTCTTGACCGACTTCTCCAGCGCTTCGACCTTCTTCTTGTTGAAGGTCGTGTGGATCTCGTACCCACCCGCGCTGAGGTCGTCCGCCGTGGTGCCCTGGTCGTTGTTGTTGATGAAGTTCGCCTTGGCGAGGTCGACCAGGTACCCGACCTGGCCACCGAGTTCGTCGGACTTCTTCGGCGAGTCGGGCATCGGGAACTCGGTGTACTTGGCGCGCTCGGACGCGTCGAGCCGCTTGTCCTTCACCATCCCGTTGAGGATCGACTCCCAACGGATCTTGGCGCGCCGCGTGTTGTCCTCGGCGGTGGCGGCCGGGTTGAGCTCGGTGGCGCCGGCCGGGTCGTAGAGGGTCGCGCCCTTGAGCAGCGAGGCGAGGAAGGCGCACTCGCTCGCGTTGAGGTCCTTGGCGTCCTTGCCGTAGTACGTACGGGCCGCGGCCTGGATGCCCCAGGCGCCGCGCCCGTAGTACGACGTGTTCAGGTACCCCTCCATGATCTGGTCCTTCTTCATGTCCGTGCCGACCCGCATGGCGATGAAGAGTTCCTTGAACTTACGGCTGAAGGTCTGGCTCTGGTCACCCAGCCGGGCGTTCTTCACGTACTGCTGGGTGATGGTGGAGCCACCCTGCGTGTCGCCACCCATGGCCATGTTGAACACGGCCCGGCCCATGCCCTTGAAGTCGACGCCGGGGTCGTCGTAGAAGGTCTTGTTCTCGGCCGAGACGACCGCGTTCTGCATGGCCTTGGGGATCTCGGTGATGTTGATGATCTGCCGGTTGACCGCGCCGTCGGCGGAGGCCATCTGAGTGCCGTCGTCCCAGTAGTAGACGTTCTTCTGGGCCACGGACGCCTTGTTGACGTCGGGAACCTCGACCATGGCGTACGCGATGGTCCCGGCCGCCAGGATGGAGCCGACGAAGGCGATGGCGAGCCCGGTGGTCTGCTTCCAGGAGGGCACCCAGCGGCGCCACCCGTACTTGTTGTGACGCGGGTAGTCGATCAGCCGCTTCTTGTACGGCTCGGCGCGGCTGTGCCCGTCGTCCCCGCCGCGCCGGCGCCCGCCCCGCTGGGCCGCGCGTCTGGCCTCGGCGCGGCCGCCGTAGGCGGGCTCCTCCTCGTACGGCTCGGCAGGGGAGACCGTGGTCTCTCGTGACGGGGCTGCACGGCGACCGGACGGCTGCTGGGCCGCACGCCTGGACGCAGCACGGCCGCCACCTTGTGGCTGCGGTGGTTTGCGACGGTGCTCGCTCATCGAACGACTACTCCTCGGGCAGGCGCATACGCCTGGAAGCGGCAGTTGGGTTCCGGTCCCCCGAAATGAATACGGACCGGCCCGGCATAGGGCTCATCCGACATGCATCCGGTGAGCCGTCAGTCTGGACGCTCTGGGGCGTCGCTGGGTTCCCGGTGGTCTGCATGCCGCACAGACTACGCACGGTCAAAACCCTCCGAGAGCTGAAGTTCACCCTAAATCAGGCAAGTTGCATCATGAGAATCAGGGATGTGACGCCGTTCACTAAGGCCCCCCTTGTCCCTACCGACTCTCCGTTCTATCGTCGGGATGTATCGAGTCGATACATCGGTACGGCATAAGAGTCCGGGACCGTGTCCTGGACCGTGGAGGAGGCGAGGGTGAGCAGACGCTCGGGCATCCTTGAGTTCGCTGTCCTCGGCCTGCTCCGCGAGTCCCCCATGCACGGCTATGAGCTGCGAAAACGGCTCAACACCTCGCTGGGGATCTTCCGTGCCTTCAGTTACGGGACGCTCTATCCCTGCCTCAAGACGCTGGTCGCCAGCGGTTGGTTGATCGAGGAGCCGGGCAGCGCCCCGGAGGACGCGCTCGCCGCCTCGCTCGCGGGGCGCCGGGCCAAGATCGTCTATCGGCTGACGGCCGACGGCAAGGAGCACTTCGAGGAGCTGTTGTCGCACACCGGTCCCGACGCCTGGGAGGACGAGCACTTCGCTGCTCGGTTCGCCTTCTTCGGGCAGACGGAGCGCGAGGTGCGTATGCGGGTCCTCGAAGGCCGTCGCAGCAGGCTGGAGGAGCGCCTGGAGAAGATGCGCGCCTCTCTGGCCCGTACCCGTGAGCGGCTCGACGACTACACGCTTGAGCTGCAGCGCCACGGCATGGAGTCCGTGGAGCGCGAGGTGCGCTGGCTGAACGAGCTGATCGAGAGCGAGCGGGCAGGGCGGGATCAGATGCGGTCCGGCCCCGAGGACCCCGCCGAGCCGGAAGGCACATCCGGAGAAGCTGACGGCCTGCCCCGGCACCGGGACGCCGCGTCTCCCGGGGGCACGCCCCCGGGACGTCCAGGACCGCCGGATCCGTCCGCGGACCCCACCAAGTGAGGTCCTGCACCTCCGCAGGACCTCATCACGAACACTGATCACACAGGGAGCAACCGCAATGGGTTCGGTTCGCGTAGCCATCGTCGGTGTGGGCAACTGCGCCGCCTCGCTGGTGCAGGGTGTCGAGTACTACAAGGACGCCGACCCGGCGGGCAAGGTACCGGGTCTGATGCACGTCCAGTTCGGCGACTACCACGTACGGGACATCGAGTTCGTGGCCGCGTTCGACGTGGACGCGAAGAAGGTCGGCCTCGACCTCTCGGACGCCATCGGTGCCAGCGAGAACAACACCATCAAGATCTGCGACGTGCCCTCCACGGGCGTCACGGTCCAGCGCGGCCACACCCTCGACGGTCTGGGCAAGTACTACCGCCAGACGATCGAGGAGTCCCCCGAGGCCCCTGCCGACATCGTCCAGACCCTCAAGGACCAGCGGGTCGACGTCCTGGTCTGCTACCTGCCCGTGGGCTCCGAGGCCGCCGCGAAGTACTACGCGCAGTGCGCCATCGATGCCAAGGTCGCCTTCGTCAACGCCCTCCCGGTCTTCATCGCCGGCACGAAGGAGTGGGCGGACAAGTTCACCGAGGCCGGTGTCCCGATCGTCGGTGACGACATCAAGTCGCAGGTCGGCGCCACGATCACGCACCGCGTCATGGCGAAGCTCTTCGAGGACCGGGGCGTTGTCCTCGACCGCACGATGCAGCTCAACGTCGGCGGCAACATGGACTTCAAGAACATGCTGGAGCGTGAGCGCCTGGAGTCCAAGAAGATCTCCAAGACGCAGGCAGTCACCTCCCAGATCCCCGACCGCGATCTCGGCGCCGACAACGTGCACATCGGCCCGTCGGACTACGTGGCCTGGCTCGACGACCGCAAGTGGGCCTACGTCCGTCTCGAAGGCCGCGCCTTCGGCGACGTCCCGCTGAACCTGGAGTACAAGCTGGAGGTCTGGGACTCCCCGAACTCCGCGGGCGTCATCATCGACGCGGTGCGCGCCGCGAAGATCGCCAAGGACCGCGGCATCGGCGGCCCGATCCTCTCGGCTTCGTCGTACTTCATGAAGTCCCCGCCGGTGCAGTACTTCGACGACGAGGCGCGGGCGAACGTCGAGAAGTTCATCGCGGGCGAGGTGGAGCGCTGACCGCCGCGCCACTCGCGCCGGCCGTCGAGCGCTGACACCCGCACCGGTCTCGGTGCGGAGCGACCGCGGCAAGTACCGCCCTCGCGAGGGCCGTACGAGAAGGGGCACCGGACCGATGGGTCCGGTGCCCCTCTCGCGTGTGCCACAGGGCCGTATGTGACGCTGGCCCACATGCCTGTCGTACGGGATCTGCGCGTACTCCTGCGTCTCAGGGACTTCCGCCGGCTTCTTGCCGTCCGGCTGCTCTCGCAGGCGGCCGACGGCGTCTTCCAGGTCGCGCTCGCCGCGTACGTCGTCTTCTCCCCCGAGAAACAGACCTCGCCCGCCGCGATCGCCTCCGCGATGGCCGTCCTGCTGCTGCCCTACTCGCTGGTCGGCCCGTTCGCCGGGGTGTTCCTCGACCGCTGGCAGCGCCGCCAGGTCTTCCTGTACGGAAACCTGCTGCGCGCCCTGCTGGCCGGGTGCACCGCCCTGCTGATCCTGGCGTCGGTACCCGACTGGCTCTTCTACGCGTCGGCGCTCTCGGTGACCGCCGTCAACCGGTTCGTGCTCGCCGGGCTCTCGGCCGCCCTGCCCCGGGTCGTCGACGACGAGCGCCTCGTCCTGGCGAATTCACTCTCCCCCACCGCCGGCACCCTCGCCGCGACCGCGGGCGGCGGGCTCGCCCTCGTCGTACGGCTGACCGCGTCCGACTCGGATGCCGCGGTGATGCTGCTGGGCGCTGTCCTCTACATCTGCTCGGCGCTCACCTCGCTACTGCTGGCGCGCGGGCTGCTCGGCCCCGAGCGGGCGGCCGTACCACCCCGACTGGGGGCCGCACTCGCCTCGACCGCGCGCGGGCTCGCCGACGGAGTGCGCCATCTCTCCGAGCGGCGCCCGGCTGCGGGCGCGCTGGCCGCCATGACCGTGATGCGCTTCTGCTACGGATCGCTGACGGTGATGGTGCTGATGCTCTGCCGCTACGCCTGGACGGACCGGGAGTCCGACGGGCTGGCACTGCTCGGGCTCGCCCTCGGAATCTCCGGAGCGGGGTTCTTCGCGGCGGCGCTCGTCACCCCGTGGACGGTGGGGCGGCTCGGGGCTCCCGGCTGGATGGCGCTCTGCGCGGCCGCGGCGGCGGTGCTCGAACCTGCGCTCGGGCTGCCCTTCGCACCCGTTCCGCTGATGATTGCCGCGTTCCTTCTCGGCCTGATCACCCAGGGCGCGAAGATCGCCACCGACACCGTGGTGCAGACGACGGTGGACGACGCCTTCCGCGGCCGGGTCTTCTCCCTCTACGACGTTCTGTTCAACGTCGCCTTCGTCGGGGCCGCCGCGGTGGCGGCACTGATGCTGCCGCCGGACGGCCGGTCCGCACCCCTGGTGGTGATGGTCGCCCTTCTCTATGCGGCCGTGGCCACGGGACTGATACGCAGGAGGCGATGTTTCACGTGAAACATCGCCTCCTGAGAGATCGCGCACGCGTCATGTTTCACGTGAAACATCGCCCGCACCCCATCAGCTCTGCGTCGCCCACCACTCCGTGAGAGCGGAGACGGCGGCGTCCTGCTCCATCGGACCGTTCTCCAGCCGCAGCTCCAGCAGGAAGCCATAGGCCCGGCCGATCGCCGGTCCGGGACCGATGCCGAGGATCTCCATGATCTGGTTGCCGTCCAGGTCCGGCCTGATCGCGTCGAGCTGCTCCTGCTCCTGAAGCTGGGCGATGCGCTCCTCCAGCCCGTCGTAAGCGCGGGAGAGCGCGTTCGCCTTGCGCTTGTTACGGGTCGTGCAGTCGGAGCGGGTCAGCTTGTGGAGCCGGTCCAGCAGCGGGCCCCCGTCGCGCACGTACCGCCGGACCGCCGAGTCGGTCCATTCACCCGTGCCGTAGCCGTGGAAGCGCAGATGCAGCTCGACCAGGCGCGAAACGTCCTTCACCATCTCGTTGGAGTACTTGAGCGCCGTCATCCGCTTCTTGGTCATCTTCGCGCCCACCATCTCGTGGTGGTGGAAGGAGACCCGCCCGTCCTTCTCGAAGCGGCGGGTACGGGGCTTGCCGATGTCGTGCAGGAGCGCGGCCAGCCGCAGGACCAGGTCCGGTCCGTTCTCCTCCAGGTCGATGGCCTGCTCCAGGACCGTCAGCGAGTGCTCGTAGACATCCTTGTGACGGTGGTGCTCGTCGCTCTCCAGCCGCAGCGCCGGCAGCTCGGGCAGAATCCGGTCGGCGAGCCCTGTCTCGACGAGCAGCGCCAGCCCCTGGCGCGGGCGCGGCGCGAGGATCAGCTTGTTCAGCTCGTCCCGGACCCGCTCGGCGGAGACGATCTCGATACGTCCGGACATGTCCTTCATGGCCGCGACGACGTCCGGGGCCACCTCGAAGTCCAGCTGCGCGGCGAACCGCGCCGCCCGCAGCATGCGCAGCGGATCGTCGGAGAAGGACTCCTGGGGCGTACCGGGCGTACGCAGCACCTGAGCCGCGAGGTCCTCCAGCCCGCCGTGCGGATCGATGAACTCCTTCCGGGGGAGGGCCACAGCCATCGCGTTGACCGTGAAGTCCCGGCGTACGAGGTCCTCCTCGATGGAGTCGCCGTAGGACACCTCGGGTTTGCGTGACGTACGGTCGTAGGCTTCCGAGCGGTATGTGGTGACCTCGATCTGGAAGCGCTGGTCGACGTCCCCGACGCGGGCGTCCTTCTGGCAGCCGACCGTCCCGAAGGCGATTCCGACCTCCCACACCGCGTCCGCCCAGGGCCGCACGATCTTCAGCACGTCCTCGGGGCGGGCGTCGGTCGTGAAGTCCAGGTCGTTGCCGAGCCTGCCCAGCAGGGCGTCCCTGACCGAGCCTCCGACCAGGGCGAGACCGAATCCGGCTTCCTGGAAGCGGCGCGCGAGATCGTCGGCGACAGGGGACACCCGCAGCAGTTCGCTGACCGCGCGGCGCTGCACCTGGCTGAGTGCACTGGGGTTGTCTTCATTGGCTTTCGGCACAACAGAAAAGGGTACGTGCCATGACTCATCCGGTCGTCCCCGTTTCGGGCACGCCCTCCGATTCACGGGTTTCCGGCAGCGCATGAGATTCTTCCGATCATGTGGAGCAGTCCCCAGCACTTCGCCACAGCGCACATCGTTACCATGCGTGGACGCAGGAACCGACAACCACCGACGGCAGCAGACGATGACGAGGGACGGGCGAGCGCGTGGCCGAGGCGGCAGACTTCCAGGGGACGGGTCATTCCCCTGCCCGTCGATGGCTGCGGCGCACAGCCTCCCTCCTCGCCGGGGTACCGCTCGTGGCGGGTCTGCTGGCCGGCACGGCGGCTCCCGCGGCCCAGGCCGCGACACAGGCCACCGGGGGCCAGACGGTCCGTGTGGCGCTCGACACACTGGCGCCCAGCGCCCCGGTGAAGGGTGACACGCTCACCATTTCCGGGACGGTGACCAACGAAGGTAAAAGTCCCGTCACCGGTGCTCAGGTGGATCTACGGGTCGGGCCGCGGATGGCCGGCCGGACCGCCATCGACGACGCCGCGGCGCGCTCCGGCGTCTCAGGGGACGTGGCCCCGATCGGCGGGCCGTACAAGGTGGTCATCCCCCGGCTCCCGGCCGGCATCCCGCAGGACTTCGCCCTGTCCGTACCGGTCAGCAAGCTGGGGCTCGACGAGGACGGTGTCTACCAGCTCGGCGTCTCGGTGACGGGAAAGACCTCGTCCGCCCAGTACGACCATGTGCTGGGCATCCAGCGCACCTTCCTCCCCTGGCAGCCGGACGGCACGGACAAGAAGACCCAGCTCACCGTGGCGTGGCCGCTGATCTCCGCCACGCATCTCTCCGCCGAGACCGGGCGGGACGATCAGCAGACCCCTGTCTTCGAGAACGACGACCTGGCGGAGGAGCTGGCGTCCGGTGGCCGGCTGGAGCAGATGGTCTCCCTCGGCAGTCAACTACCGGTGACCTGGGTGATCGATCCGGATCTGATCGCCACCGCCGACGCGATGACCAGGAACTACCGCGTCAGAAGCGGCGACACGACGGTGCCGGGCCGGAACCAGGCCGTGGCGGTCAAGTGGCTCGACTCGCTGGAGAAGGCGGTCAAGGACAGCAAGGTCGTCGCGCTGCCCTTCGCCGACCCGGACCTGGCATCGCTCGCGCACCGCGGCAAGAGCGTCTCGGGGGCGCTCAGCCATCTCCAGCCGGCCACCGACGTGGCCGACGACACCGTGGAGACCATCCTCCACGTCAAGCCGTCCGTGGACTTCGCCTGGCCGGTGGACGGCGCGATCGACCCGTCGATCGTCGATGTGGCGACCTCGGCGGGTGCCGACAAGGTCATCACCCGCAGTGACAGCCTCCAGGACAACCTCTCGTACACCCCGAACGCCGCCCGGCCGATCGGCGGCGGCACGACGGCCGTCGTCTCGGACTACCGGCTCTCGACCGCCTTCCAGGGCGACATGTCGGCGTCGAGCAGCTCCACCCTCGCCGTCCAGAAGTTCCTCGCCCAGTCGCTGGCCGTGACGCTCCAGGAGCCCGGGAACGAGCGGAACATCGTGGTCGCCCCGCAGCGGACACTGACGGCGGCCCAGGCACAGTCGATGGCACGCGCGCTGCGCGCCCTGGAGCCCGAGCGCTGGACGGAGCCGACGGATCTGGTCGCCGCGGCGGCGGTCGGCCCGGACGAGGACGCCACCACGAAGGTGCCGAGCGCGGCCCGCTACCCGAAGAAGCTGCGTGCCCAGGAACTCCCGACCCGCACGTTCCTCGACATCAAGAACACGCAGGACCGGTTCGACAAGTTCCAGGCCATCCTCACCGCGCCGGACCGGGTCGCCGCCCCCTTCGGCAACGCGATCAGCCGGGCGATGTCGACGTCCTGGCGCGGCGACCCGGGCGGCGCCGAGCAGTACCGGGACACGGTCGACACGTATCTGCAGAGTCTCACCGACGAGGTACGGCTCATCCCCAAGTCCGTGCTCACCCTGTCCGGGCGCAGCGCGACGATTCCGGTGACCGTCCAGAACCAGCTGCTCCAGGGCGTCCAGAACCTCGTGCTGCGTCTGAAGTCGGACAACCCGACCCGGTTGAAGCTCGACGGCGATCTGGCGGTCGCGGAGCGGCCGATCAAGATCGACGGCGGGCACAGCCAGTCGGTGAAGTTCACCGGCGCGGGCAACGCCAACGGCCCGGTCCAGGTGACCGCCCAGCTCTACACGGTGGACGGCAAGCTGTACGGCGACCCGATGACCTTCCAGGTGAAGGTTTCCGAGATCACCCCCACCGTGATGCTCGTCATCGCGGGCGGTGTGCTGCTGCTGGTGCTCGCCGGGGTGAAGATGTACAGCCAGCGCAAGCGGGCCGTGGCACGCAAGGCCGGCGCCGGGCCCGCGGACGGCTACGGTGTCGGCGAGAGCGGCGGCGACGGCGAGGGCCCGCAGGGCGGCAACGGCGACGGCGACCGGGACGGCCGGGACGATCGGAGCGCCACCGGCCAGGACACCACCGGGCCCGTTCCTCCCGGGCCGTCCGGCTCGGCCGCGCGGGATACCACCGGGGACACGCACGGCACGAAGAACACGGCCGGCCCGAAGGCCGTCGAGGACACAGAACCCGGGCAGCCGAGTGACCCGACACCGGACACCGGTCCGGAAAGCGCGGACGCGTCGGGCGCGGGTGAGAAAGTGGACCGTTGAGCGATGTCGTGGCCGGTCGGCCGGGGACGATGAGGTGGGGTAACCATGAACGCGCCGTACGACGGTGACCGTGGGCCGGGCACGGGCGGCGATCCGGCAGGCCAGGTCCCGCCGCCTCCGCCACCTGCCCAGGATCCCTATGTCCAGGACGCCTACGCACAGGACCCCTACTGGGCACAGGACCTGTCCGCGCAGGACCCGGTGACCGAGGCGCTGTACGACCGCGCCTCGCACCCGCCGCCGCCTCCGGGCACCTACCCGGACCACCAGGACCTGTACCGGCAGCCGCGCGCCCAGCAGCCCGCGCCGGATCCGCGGATCTGGGCGGGGACCCCGCCGCCCGAGCCCTCGGGCCCTTCCCGCCTCCTGCCGTACGGGGACGACGCCCGGACCACCCAGTTCACCGGCGTCGACGAGCTGGTCACCCGGGCCGGTGACGAGAGCCCGGCACCGGACGCCTTCGCCCACCTCTACCGGGACCAGCAGGCCACGGCACAGGCCGTGGCGGCACCGGAACCCGAGGCGGCGCCCGCGCCGGCGCCCGCCAAGAAGTCGGGCGGCAAGGCCGCCGGTCTGCTCAAGTCCAGCGCGCTGATGGCCGCCGGCACCCTGGTGTCCCGGCTCACCGGCTTCGTACGGAGCCTGGTGATCACGGCCGCGCTGGGTGCGGCCCTCCTCGGCGACTCGTTCACCGTCGCGTACACCCTGCCGACGATGATCTACATCCTCACCGTCGGCGGCGGCCTCAACTCCGTCTTCGTACCGCAGCTCGTACGGGCGATGAAGAACGACGACGACGGTGGCGTCGCCTACGCCAACCGGCTGCTGACCCTCGTCATGGTCGCGCTCGGCGCGATCGTCGCGCTGGCGGTGTTCGCGGCGCCCGTGCTGGTCCAGGCGATGTCGGACCCGATCGCGAGTGACGCCGCCGCCAACAACGTCGCCGTCACGTTCGCCCGCTACTGCCTGCCCACGATCTTCTTCATGGGTGTGCACGTGGTCATGGGGCAGATCCTCAACGCGCGCGGGAAGTTCGGCGCGATGATGTGGACCCCGGTCCTCAACAACATCGTCATGATCACCACGTTCGGCCTGTTCATCTGGGTGTACGGCACAGCGGCCGACTCCGGCATGACCGTGCAGACGATTCCGCCGGACGGCGTGCGGCTGCTCGGCATCGGCACGCTTCTCGGCCTCATCGTCCAGGCGCTCGCCATGATCCCGTACCTCAGGGAGACCGGGTTCCGGTTCCGTCCCCGCTTCGACTGGAAGGGCCACGGCCTCGGCAAGACGGTCAGGCTCGCCAAGTGGACCGTCCTGTTCGTCCTCGCCAACCAGGCGGGCGTCCTGGTCGTCACCCAGCTCGCGACCGCCGCGGGCAAGGAGTCCGGCACCGACGGCGCCGGCATCCTCGCCTACAGCAACGCCCAGCTCATCTGGGGCATGCCGCAGGCCATCATCACCGTCTCGGTCATGGCCGCCCTGCTGCCCCGGATCTCCCGCGCCGCCAGCGACGGCGACCCGGGCGCGGTCCGCGACGACATCTCCCAGGGGCTGCGCAACTCCGCGGTCGCGATCGTCCCGATCGCCTTCGGGTTCCTCGCCCTCGGTGTCCCGCTCTCCGTCCTGATGTTCTCGTCCAGCGGCCTGGAATCGGCACGCTCCATGGGCTTCATCCTGATGGCGTTCGCCCTCGGTCTCATCCCGTACTCCGTGCAGTACGTCGTCCTGCGCGGCTTCTACGCCTACGAGGACACCCGGACGCCCTTCTACAACACGGTCATCGTCGCCGCGGTCAACGCCGCGGCCTCCGCCCTCGCCTATGTCCTGCTGCCCCCGCGCTGGGCCGTGGTCGGTATGGCGGCGGCGTACGGCCTGGCCTACGCCGTCGGTGTCGGCGTGGCCTGGCGCCGGCTGAAGAAGCGGCTGGGCGGCGATCTGGACGGCGGACGCGTCCTGCGGACGTACGCCCGGCTCTGCCTCGCGTCCGTCCCCGGCGCCCTCGCGGCCGGCGCGGTCGCCTACTTCGTACTGGAAGGCCTGGGCAGCACTGCCCTCGCCTCGGTCGTCGCGCTGATCGGCGGCGGCATCGTCCTGCTGGGGCTCTTCTTCGTGGCGGCGAAGAAGATGCGGATCGAGGAGATGAACGCCATGGTCGGCATGGTCCGAGGCCGTCTCGGACGGTGACCCGGCCCGGCCGAGTACAACCATCATCGGCTGCCGCGTGTCGTGCATAGCGTCCGGCTGTGGGCACAATTGGTTTGGCTGTTGGACAGGGCGCAATGGATGGGGAGGCAGGAGCGACGGTGGCGGAACGTAGCACGGCTGCCGTCGACGTGGCCGGCAACAGCGGCGATGAGCCGCTGACCGCCAAGGCGGACAAGGCCACGACCGACGGGTTGGCGGAAGCCCAGGACACGGCGGAGCAGACGACCGCCGACACGGGCAGTGAGCAGCGGGACACCGAGCCGGGCAGCACGGCTCCCGAACTCCACAGCGGCCACAGACTCGCCAGACGCTACCGCCTGGAGGAGTGCGTCACCCGTCTGGACGGTTTCAGCAGTTGGCGTGCGGTCGACGAGAAACTGCGCCGTGCCGTCGGGGTACACCTCCTGCCCGCCGACCATCCGCGAGCCCGTTCCGTGCTGGCGGCCGCGCGGTCCGCCGCCCTGCTCGGCGATCCCCGCTTCGTCCAGGTCCTGGACGCCGTCGAGGAGGGCGACCTCGTCTACGTCGTCCACGAATGGCTGCCGGATGCCGTCGAACTCACCACGCTGCTCGCCGCGGGCCCCCTGGAGGCCCATGAGGCGTACCAGCTCGTCAGCCAGGTCTCCCAGGCCATGGCCGCCGCGCACCGCGAGGGCCTGGCCCATCTGCGGCTGACACCCGGCGCCGTGCTGCGGACCTCCACCGGCCAGTACCGGATCCGCGGCCTCGCCGTGAACGCCGCGCTGCGCGGCATCCGCGCCGACCGCCCCCAGCGCACCGACACCGAGGCGATCGGTGCGCTCCTGTACGCCGCGCTCACCCAGCGCTGGCCCTACGAGAGCGATGCCCACGGCCTCTCCGGCCTCCCCAAGGGTGTCGGGCTGATCGCCCCCGACCAGGTACGCGCCGGTATCCACCGCGGTCTCTCGGAACTCGCCATGCGGGCCCTGGTCAACGACGGCGCCACGGCGTCCCGGCAGGACCCCCCGTGCACCACACCGGACGAGCTGTCCGCGGCGGTCGCGGAGATGCCGCGTATCCGGCCGCCGGAGCCCACGTTCACCGCCCCGCCGGAGTATCAGCGCACCACCTACCAGCAGGGCACCTACGGGCGGACCCAGCCGGGCATCGGCGTGACGGCCCCCGCACCGGTGCCCCCTCCGCCGCCCCCACTCCAGAGCCCTACCGGCAAGGCCCTCAAGTGGACCGTCGCCGCGCTCCTCATCGCCGCCCTGGGGCTGGGGAGCTGGCAGGTCGCCGACCGTCTCCTCGATGACCGCGGCACACCGGAGACGACTCCCACGCAGACCACCACCGATGACAGCGACAACGCCGTGAAACCCGCCAAACCCCTCAAAATCGACGGGGCGACGGAGTTCATGCCCGAGGGATCAGGGATAAGGCCGGAACTGGCGGCGAAAGCCACCGACGGCGACAGCGGCACGGCCTGGATCACCAAGCAGTACTGGAACTACCCCAATTTCGGCAACCTCCTTGATCAGGGCAGCGGAATCGTCGTCGACCTCGGCAGTGTGAAGGACGTGTCCGGTCTCGACATCCGTATGTACCGGTCCGGTCAGAAGGCCGAAGTGCTGGCCGCCGGCGCGGACGCCTCGGATCCGACCTCGCTCGCGGACTTCTCGCAGCGGCTCACCAAGCTGGAGACGGTGGGTTCCACTCTGAAGACCACCCTCGACAAGCCTGTGCGGACCCGGTACGTATTGATCCACATCACCGAGCTGCCGCAGGACGGATCCGCCACCCGCTTCCGCGGGGGCATCTCGGAGATCCAGATCACCGGCTGACCGGAAACAGGGGAGGGGCCCACCGTTGGACGACGCCGCACTGGGCGACTCGAGCGACCAGGACCTGCTGAGCGCTCATGTAGCGGGCCATCCTCGGGCCTTCGGCGAGCTGGTACGGCGCCACCGTGACCGGCTCTGGGCCGTCGCGCTGCGTACGCTCGGGGACCGCGAGGAGGCTGCCGACGCCGTGCAGGACGCCCTGGTGTCCGCCTTCCGGGCCGCCCACACCTTCCGCGGGCAGTCCGCCGTCACCACCTGGCTGCACCGCATCACCGTCAATGCCTGCCTCGACCGGGCGCGCAAGGCCGCCTCCCGCAGGACCTCCCCCGTGGACGACACCGAACGGCTGGAGCAGCTCCTCGAACCCCACGAGTCGGCCGAGGCGCCCGCCGAGCGGCAGGATCTGCACCGGGAGCTGCTGGCGGCTCTCGCCACGCTCCCCGTCGACCAGCGGGCCGCCCTGATCCTCGTCGACATGCAGGGCTACCCCGTGGCGGAGGCCGCCGCCGTGCTGGGTGTGCCCGTCGGCACGGTGAAGAGCCGGTGCGCACGCGGCCGGGCCAGACTTCTCCCCCTGCTCACTCATCTGCGCGGGGACACCAGGGATAACAGCGGTGCCGAGCGGGGAAGGAACCGGACGCCGCGGGCATCCGTCCCACCGGCATCGGGACCCAAGGATTCAGGATCGAGCGATCCTGCTGGAGTGAAGGGCGGAGGTGGGCGCACGTGACATCTACGACCGATACCGCTCAGCACCCGGATGTCTCGGAGATCTCCGACCTCGCCGAGGGACTGCTGTCCCCGGCCCGCAGCACCGATCTGCGGCAGCACCTCGACGGCTGCGAGCTCTGTGCCGATGTCCATGACTCCCTTGAGGAGATCAGAGGCCTGCTGGGCACCCTGCCGGGGCCGCCCCGGATGCCCGCCGATGTCGCGGGGCGTATCGACGCCGCGCTCGCCGCGGAAGCTCTCCTCGACGCGACCGCACCCGGTGATGCCTCGACTCCGGAGGAGTCCACAGCCGCCGCCGATGTTTCACGTGAAACATCATTCGCGCCGGAACCGTCGTCCCCGGCGGCCACACCGGCCGTCGCGGCGGGGACCGTACGGACCGACCGCCCCGCCGGCCGCCCGAAGGCCGCGACCGGGCCCGGTCGCGGCGGGTCGTCGCGCTGGCGGCGTCACCGTACCACTGTCCTGGGTGCCGCCTTCGGAGCGGCCTTCGTGGGAATCGGCGCGCTGCTGCTTCCGTCGCTCCAAGCCTCGGACTCCGACGTGACCTCCAAGCAGGCCTCCGCTCCGGCCAACTCCGCCGCGGGTGACCACGAGCTGTTCTCCGAGACGCGTCTTCAGGACCGCGTGGACACCCTGCTGTCCGCCGGCGCGGGGGCCTCGGAGGAGAGCGGGACCACTCCGGGGCAGCCACGCTCCATGGAGGGTGGCGACCGGAGCACATCGAACTCCCCCCTGCTCACGCCCGCACCCGACGTTCCCGCCTGTATCCAGCGGGGCATCGGCAGCAGCCTCTCGGCACTGGCCGCGGAGCGGGGTACCTACCAGGGAAGCGACGCGTATCTCGTCGTCCTGCCGGACTCAGGAGACAGCACCCGGGTCCAGGCCTATGTGGTCGACGCGGCCTGTGTGACGAAGGCTCCCACGACCGACGGAACCGTTCTGCTGACGCACTCCTACCTCCGGCGCTGAAGCCCCTCGCGTCGAGCCGGGCGACCTCGGGAATGCGGGACCCGTAGGATCCGTTGGATGGGGTGAAAGTCGTTGATCCGGCCCCAGTAGTGCAGTCTGCAGAGACGAGGAAGAATCCCGTGAGCGACGTCCGTAATGTGATCATCATCGGCTCCGGGCCCGCCGGCTATACGGCCGCGCTGTACACCGCGCGCGCATCGCTGAAGCCGCTGGTCTTCGAGGGCGCCGTCACCGCCGGTGGCGCCTTGATGAACACCACCGACGTGGAGAACTTTCCCGGCTTCCGCGACGGCATCATGGGACCGGACCTGATGGACAACATGCGGGCCCAGGCTGAGCGCTTCGGTGCCGAACTGGTCCCGGACGATGTCGTCTCGGTCGACCTCACCGGCGACATCAAGACGGTCACCGACACCGCAGGCACCGTGCACCGGGCGAAGGCCGTGATCGTCACGACGGGCTCCCAGCACCGCAAGCTCGGCCTGCCCAACGAGGACGCGCTCTCCGGACGTGGCGTCTCGTGGTGTGCCACCTGTGACGGCTTCTTCTTCAAGGACCAGGACATCGCCGTGATCGGCGGCGGCGACACCGCGATGGAGGAAGCCACCTTCCTTTCGCGCTTCGCCAAGTCCGTCACGATCGTCCACCGTCGGGACACGCTGCGCGCCTCCAAGGCCATGCAGGACCGCGCCTTCGCCGACCCGAAGATCAAGTTCGCCTGGGAGAGCGAGGTCGCCGAGATCCACGGCGAGCAGAAGCTCTCCGGCCTGACGCTGCGCAACACGAAGACCGGCGAGACCTCGCCGCTCGCGGTGACCGGCCTGTTCATCGCGGTGGGCCATGACCCCCGGACCGAGCTGTTCAAGGGTCAGCTCGGTCTGGACGGGGAGGGCTACCTGACCGTGGCCGCTCCGTCGACACGGACGAACCTCGCGGGAGTTTTCGGCGCCGGCGATGTCGTGGACCACACCTACCGCCAGGCGATCACTGCCGCGGGCACCGGCTGCTCCGCCGCCCTCGACGCCGAGCGCTTCCTCGCCGCGCTGAGCGACAGCGAGAACGCCGAGCCGGAGAAGACCGCCACCGTCTGATCAGCCCCCCATCCACACCCCTCAACCCGTAAGGAGGCCGCCGTGGCCGGCGACCTGAAGCATGTGACCGACGATTCCTTCGACGAGGATGTCCTCAAGAGCGACAAGCCCGTTCTGGTGGACTTCTGGGCCGCCTGGTGCGGACCGTGCCGCCAGATCGCCCCGTCGCTGGAGGCCATCGCCGCCGAGCACGGCGACAAGATCGAGATCGTCAAGCTCAACATCGACGAGAACCCGGGCACCGCGGCCAAGTACGGAGTCATGTCCATCCCGACCCTGAACGTCTACCAGGGTGGAGAGGTCGTCAAGACCATCGTCGGCGCCAAGCCCAAGGCCGCCCTCGTCCGCGACCTCGACGAGTACATCGGCTGACGCAGCCACAGGCGTCGTCAGACGCACGATGTTTCACGTGAAACGGGTCCGCCCCCACTCGGGGACGGACCCGTTTCACGTTCTCATCCCAGGGCCCGCCTCAGAGCGGTCGTAGCACCGGCTCCTTCTTCACCGCGCCCAGAAGCCGGTCGAGCGCCAGCTCCACGTCTTCTTTCCAGGAGAGTGTGGTGCGCAGTTCCAGCCGCAGCCGGGGATACCGCGTGTGCGGGCGTACGGTCTTGAAGCCCACCGCGGTGAGATGGTCGGCAGGCAGCACACAGGCCGGCTCTTTCCAGCGGGTGTCACCGAACGCCTCGATGGCCTTGAAATCCCGCCGCAGCAGATCCTTGGCCACGGTCTGTGCCATCACCCGGCCCAGTCCCTGCCCCTGATAGCCGGGCATGATCCAGGCGGTCATCAACTGGACGGCGTCCGGGGAGACCGGACTGGTGGGGAAGGCCAGGGAGCGCGGCACATACGCGGGAGGCGCGTACAGGACGAAGCCGACCGGCAGATCATCGATGTAGACGATACGGCCGCAGGATCCCCACTCCAGGAGAACGGCCGAGATCCATGCTTCCTTCTCCGCACCCGACCGGCCCGCTGCTACCGCGGCTTCACCGCTGACCGGATCAAGTTCCCAGAAGACACACGTACGGCAGCGATGGGGGAGGTCCGAAACGTTGTCCAGCGTGAGCGGTACGAGCCGACGCCCCATGGAGGCTGTTCCTCACTTCTTTCCCCTGCCGCGCCACGGGCGGCCGTCAGCGCGGTCCGTTCCCGGAGCAGGCCCCCGACGAAGCCACCGAGCACGCCGAGTCCCAGTCCGGCCGACACCAGTTGGCCGCGGCTCACCGATCGCATGGCCCTCGCTCTCCTTCTGAGGTGGATCAGAGTGGATGCGCCCTACCAGAACGCATCGTATCCACCCAGAGATGCCCGGGACACCGCGGGAGCGCAAAGGGCGGGCCGTGTTCCCGTCAGCAGGGAACACGGCCCGCCCCAAGAGCGCGGTGGAGCCTCAGCTCTCCTCTTCGTCCCCTGCGTCCTCGGTGAGTCCCTGGTCCAGGACGCGCCCCTCACCGGGGGCGAGGGTGCCGAGGATCCGGTCCAGATCGTCTATCGAAGCGAACTCGACGACGATCTTCCCCTTCTTCTGTCCCAGGTCGACCTTCACCCGGGTCTCGAAGCGGTCGGAGAGCCGCGACGCCAGATCGGTCAGCGCCGGCGACAGCCGGGCCCCGGCCCTCGGCCCCTTGGACTTGGCGGTGCTCTGAGGACGGGACCCCATCAGGGTCACGATCTCCTCGACGGCCCGTACGGAGAGGCCCTCGGCCACGATGCGGTGCGCCAGCCGGTCCTGCTCCTCGGAGTCGTCCACCGACAGCAGCGCCCTGGCGTGCCCCGCGGACAGCACTCCCGCCGCGACCCTGCGCTGCACCGGAGGGGAGAGACGCAGCAGCCGCAGCGTGTTGGACACCTGCGGACGTGAGCGTCCGATCCGATCTGCGAGCTGGTCGTGTGTGCAGTTGAAGTCCTTGAGCAACTGGTCGTAGGCCATGGCCTCTTCCAGCGGGTTCAGCTGGGCCCGGTGCAGGTTCTCCAGCAGGGCGTCCAACAGCAGCTTGTCGTCGTCCGTGGCGCGGACGATCGCCGGGATGCGCTCCAAGCCGGCTTCCCGGCAGGCGCGCCAGCGCCGCTCACCCATGATGAGCTCGTAGCGCTCCGCCCCCACCTGCCGTACGACGACGGGCTGGAGGAGCCCCACTTCCTTGATGGAAGTGACCAGCTCGGCGAGTGCGTCCTCGTCGAACACCTCACGGGGCTGCCGAGGATTCGGCGTGATCGAGTCGATCGGCACTTCGGCGAAGTGGGCCCCCGCGACCGCGAGTGCGGGCGCCGCCTCCGGCTCCGGTGCAACAGCCTCCGACTCCGGGGAGACGGTGGCTGTCGGCAGCGAGGTCACCTTCGCGGCGGCCACGCCCCGATCCGCCGTCAGCACCGGGGCTGTGCCCGGAGAGGCGGTGGTCACCCCAGAGGTGGCCACCGACTGCTCCTGCGGAGCGGCAGGGATCAGTGCACCGAGCCCACGCCCCAATCCTCTACGTCGCTCGCTCACTGGATCCCCTCCGACATGCTCTGCTGGCTGTTCTGGATACTCACATGGGCCTGCTGGGCGTCATAGTGCACCCCCACCCCCCGCAGGGCGATTTCACGGGCGGCTTCGAGATACGAGAGGGATCCACTGGAACCCGGATCATAAGTCAGCACCGTCTGGCCATAGCTCGGTGCCTCCGAGATACGGACGGACCGGGGAATGCTGGTCCGCAGCACCTCTTTGCCGAAGTGGCTGCGGACCTCGTCCGCCACCTGCGAGGCAAGACGCGTCCGGCCGTCGTACATGGTGAGCAGGATCGTCGAGACATGCAGCGTCGGGTTGAGATGCCCCCGCACCAGATCGACGTTCCGCAGCAACTGGCCCAGCCCCTCCAGCGCGTAGTACTCGCACTGAATGGGGATCAGGACCTCTGCTCCCGCGACCATCGCATTGACGGTCAGCAGGCCGAGCGAGGGCGGGCAGTCGATGAGGATGTAATCCAGCGGCTGCTCATACGCTTCGATCGCCCGTTGCAGTCGGCTCTCCCGTGCCACCAGCGACACCAATTCGATCTCCGCACCGGCGAGATCGATGGTGGCCGGGGCACAGAAGAGACCTTCGACGTCCGGGACCGGCTGGACCACGTCGGAGAGCGGCCTGCTCTCCACCAGGACGTCATAGATCGAGGGAACTTCGGCATGATGGTCGATCCCCAGCGCCGTGGAGGCGTTGCCCTGCGGATCGAGGTCGACCACCAGTACCCGCGCACCGTGGAGCGCGAGCGACGCGGCAAGGTTGACCGTGGTGGTGGTCTTCCCCACGCCGCCCTTCTGGTTGGCGACGACGATGACGCGTGTCTGCTCGGGGCGGGGCAGACCCTCGCCGGCCCGGCCCAGTGCCTCCACCGCCAGTTGGGCAGCACGGCCGATGGGGGTGTCGTCCATCGGGGGCGGTGTTTCACGTGAAACATCCTCCCCCGGCGACTCGGTACGGGGACCGGGGACCGGATCGGCCATCGGTCCCGCGATGTTGGCGTTGGACCGCAAGGATTCACTCTCCTCGACTTCAGACTCGCAATGGACAGAGCCTGCCATGCTTTCGGGGTCGTGAACCAGCGAGGCCCGTGGATCTGTGGATGAATCCGCGTCTGTGGACAACCCCGCCCCCCGTACGAGGGGTTTTCGGCCGCGCGGTGTGGCGGACGCGCGGCCTCGGGTGATGATGCCCTGCAGCAGTGAGCGACGTTTCACGTGAAACACGATGCACGCGCCGCAGAGCTAGACCATCACGACACTCCGCAATGCTTAGGTATGGCAGCTTGTATGGACCATCACTGATAGCCAGTGAGGACTGTACGGCTCAACGGCGGCGGCGCGCACGGCCGGCCCTCGCGGCCTTGGCCCGCTTCGCCGCGAATCTCACGCCTCCGGGGCTCTCCCCGACCTCCACCCGCACCACCGTGGCGAGCGGATCGACGATGCCCTGCCCGACCTGAAGCACCGAGGCCTCCACCACGCCGAGCTTGCTCAGCGCCGCCCGGGCCCCGTTGATCTCTTCCTCCGCCGTGTCGCCCTTCAGGGCCAGCATCTCGCCGTAGGGACGCAGCAGCGGCACTCCCCAGCCCGCCAGCCGGTCCAGCGGCGCCACCGCCCGCGCCGTCACCACATGGACCGGCTGAAGCGTGCCGAGGACCTCCTCGGCCCGGCCGCGTACCACCGTCACATGGTCCAGGCCCAGCAGCTCGACCACTTCCTGGAGGAAGTTCGTCCGGCGCAGCAGCGGCTCCAGCAGCGTGATCTTCAGGTCCGGCCGGACCAGCGCCAGCGGGATCCCGGGAAGCCCCGCGCCCGAGCCGACGTCGCAGACCATCACCCCCTCGGGCACGACCTCGGAGAGCACCGCGCAGTTCAACATGTGCCGCTCCCACAGGCGCGGCACCTCGCGGGGACCGATCAGACCGCGCTTGACACCCGCGTCCGCCAGCAGCTCCGCGTAGCGGACAGCCTCCGGAAAGAACTCACCGAAAACAGTGCGCGCCTCGTCCGGTGCGGGGGGAAGCTCTGCTGCCTCCGTCACGGGAACCGTCCTTCCATACCGAACCACCGACCGGTGGCTGACTATCAGGCTGACAAAGATCGGCCCCGCCTGCGCGACAGGCGGGGCCGAAGACGTTGAACCGCTCAGGCAGGGAGCACCACGACGAAGCGCTCGGGCTCCTCGCCCTCGGACTCGCTGCGCAGACCCGCGGCGGCGACCGCGTCGTGCACGACCTTCCGCTCGAACGGCGTCATCGGGTTCAGCTTCACCGGCTCACCGGTGCTCTTCACCTCGTCCGCCGCCTTGGCGCCCAGCTCTGCCAGCTCGGTGCGCTTCCTGGCCCGGAAGCCCGCGATGTCCAGCATGAGCCGGCTGCGGTCCCCGGTCTCTCGGTGAACAGCGAGCCGTGTCAGCTCCTGAAGCGCCTCCAGGACCTCACCGTCCCGCCCGACCAGCTTCTGGAGATCCCCACCGGCCGCGTCACTGATGATCGAGACCGCGGCCCGGTCTGCCTCGACGTCCATGTCGATGTCGCCGTCGAGATCGGCGATGTCGAGCAGGCCCTCAAGGTAGTCGGCCGCGATCTCCCCTTCCTGCTCCAGGCGGGTCAGGGTGTCGCCCCCCTCGGGGGCGGCGGAGATGGTGCCTTCCGTCACGGATGGACTCCTTCTTACTTCTTGGACGGGTGCTTGGGCCGCTGCTGGCCCTTGCGCTGTCCCGACTTGGCCTTCTGGCGTGTGGCACCGGCGGCGGGCTTGCCCGACGGCTTGGACGTGGTGTCCTGCGGCTCGTCCTTCTTCTGCAACGAGGTCTTCGCCTGCGGGGCGGCCGGCTCGGAGTCACCCGATGCCGGCTTGTCCGCCCCGGCCGTCTGGGAGCCGGCGGCCTGCCGCTGTGCCTTGGTCTGGCGCTTGGGCTGCTGACGCTTGGCGGCCGCACTCGCCTCGGCCTTGGCAGCGGCGGTGTCGCTCTTGATCACCGTGCCGTCGGGCTGCGCCGCCAGACCCGACTTGGCCAGGCCCACGACGAACTTGCGCTCGTTGTCGTTGCGGTCCGGACCCTTGGCCACGATCGCCTGCACGACGGAACGCTTGCGGCGGGACCGCACCTCGCCACGCGCGGTGATGGCCTTCAGCAGACGCTGCAGGTACTGGTCCTGCGCCTTGCTGCCCGGGGTCGGGTTCTGGTTGATCACGTACATCTGCTGGCCCATGGTCCACACGTTGGTGGTCAGCCAGTAGACGAGCACACCGACCGGGAAGTTCACACCGGTGACGGCGAAGATCACGGGGAAGATGTACATCAGCATCTTCTGCTGCTGCATGTACGGCGTCTTGACCGTCAGGTCGACGTTCTTCGTCATGAGCTGGCGCTGCGTGTAGAACTGCGACGCCGACATCAGGATGATCATGATCGCGGTGACGATCCGCACATCGGTCAGCGAGGCGTTGAGCGACGCGACCTTCTCACTGCTGTCCAGGAACTTGGCGGCCAGCGGGGCGCCGAAGATGTGCGCCTGCCGCGCACTGTCCAGCAGCCCCTGGTCGATCACGCCGATGGTCTTGCCGCTCGCGATGCTGGAGAGCACGTGGTACAGCGCGAAGAAGAACGGGGACTGCGCCAGGATGGGAAGACACGAGGAGAGCGGGTTGGTGCCCGTCTCCTTGTACAGCTTCATCATCTCTTCGGACTGACGCTGTTTGTCGTTCTTGTAGCGCTCCTGGATCGCCTTCATCTTGGGCTGGAGCACCTGCATGTTCCGCGTCGACTTGATCTGCTTCACGAAGAGCGGAATCAGGCAGATACGGATCAGTACCACCAGGGACACGATGGACAGTCCCCAGGCCCAGCCCGTGTCGGGGCCGAACATCATCCCGTACAGCGAGTGGAACTGGACGATGACCCAGGAAACAGGTGTGGTGATAAAACTGAAGAAACTGGCAATCGTGTCCACTAATCAGGCTCCTTGAGCTTTGGGCGAGGTCTCTGCGGCCGGACTGGAGGCGTCGGGGGCCGATCCCCCGGAAGGCACGCCAGCGGCGGGCCGCCCGCCCTTACCGCCGCGCCACGCATTGCGCAGCAGTTCATGCCATCGAGGCCGTTTGCGCGGCGGGACATGGTCCACACCCCCCGGCGACCACGGGTTGCACCGCAGAATCCGCCAGGCGGTCAGAGCCGTGCCCTTCACCGCGCCATGCCGGTCGATGGCCGTATATCCGTAGTGCGAACACGACGGGTAGTACCGGCAGACAGGCCCGAGGAGCGGGCTGATCGTCCACTGGTACAGCTTGATCAGAGCCAGCAGCGGGTACTTCATCGCGCGCCCCCTCCCAGCAGCCGCCGGAGAGCGGCGTCCAGGTCTCGGGCCAGTAGTGCATGATCGGCGTCGCCCGACCCGGGCAGCGCCCGTACGACAACCAGGCTACCGGGGGGCAGCGCGGACAAGCGGTCGCGTATGAGATGGCGCAGGCGCCGCTTCACGCGGTTCCGTACGACCGCTCCGCCCACTGCTTTGCTTACGACGAAACCCGCACGTACCGGGGAGGCGCTCTCCCCAGGCGCGTGCGGGTCCGTTGCACCGCTGTTCAGATGGACGACAAGGAGCGGGCGTCCAGCCCGGCGTCCTCGCCGTACCGCGGTCGCGAAGTCCTCGCGCCGCCTCAGCCGATTCTCGGTAGGCAGCACGTCATGACCTGTTTGTCAGCGATCAGGCGGACAGACGGGCGCGACCCTTGCTGCGACGCGTCGCGAGAATCGCGCGGCCGGCACGGGTACGCATCCGCAGCCGGAACCCGTGGGTCTTGGCGCGACGGCGGTTGTTCGGCTGGAAGGTGCGCTTGCTCACTCGAGGCTCCAGAAAATGATGTGTGGACGACGGGACATCGCCTGGCTGTCACCGTGCGCCCACGAGAAGCTTGAGAAGCTCGCGATCACGCCCGAGTGCACCGCTTCACAACCACAGATCGTGATCTTTGCCCATCGGAGGCAGGCGGCAGCAGCCATCGACAACTCGACCTGGTCACGGTACGCGCGGCTACGCCATCCGGTCAAACCAGCTCCGTGCCGGTCCCCATTGTGCACAGGCTGTGGACAACAACTTGAACCGCGCGGGTCAGCCTGACTACCTTGGCGGAGGCCGCCCCTGTATGCCGGTCGGTCTTCACCCCGGCTTTCCCTGACCGCCGGCCTTCCCACCCCGTCCCGGGAAGCACACATCCGTGGGACCAGCGAGAGAGCGTGCCTTGTGGCTGATGTACCTGCCGATCTTGCCGCAGTGTGGCCACGAGTGCTGGAGCAACTCCTCAGGGAGGGCCAGCAGGGCGTGGAGCCCAAGGACAAGCAGTGGATCGAACGCTGCCAGCCGCTGGCCCTGGTCGCCGACACCGCGCTGCTCGCCGTCCCCAATGAATGGGGCAAGCGCGTCCTCGAAGGACGTCTCGCCCCCCTCATCAGCGAGACCCTGAGCCACGAGTGCGGCCGGCCCATCCGGATCGCCATCACCGTCGACGACTCGGCCGGCGAGCCCACCCCGCCGGCCCCGCCCGTGCCCCAGCAGCACCGCTACCAGGGCCCGCTCCACGACGAACCGCGGCAGGACGACGCGTACGACGGCTACGGACACCGCCCCTCCGACGACGGCATGCCGTCCGTACGCCCCGCCTACCCGGACTACCAGCAGCAGCGCCCCGACCCCGGTGCCTGGCCACGCACCCAGGAGGACCTGTCCTGGCAGCACCGCCCCGGCGGCTACCAGGAACGGGACCCGTACGCCACCACCCGGCCGCCGCAGCACGACTACCGGGGGCCGCAGGGCCCCGACCGGTCTCCGTACGAGCGCCCCGCCAACCAACACGACCGGCACGACCAGCACGACCTCCAGGAGCCGCCGGCGCCCCGGCACGGCGGCGGGCAGAGCGTCGGCCGCGCGCGCGGCGGGGCACCGGGCCCGCTGGGCGCCCAGCCCGCCCCTGCGCCGGGCCCCGGTGAGCCGCAGGCCCGGCTCAACCCGAAGTACCTCTTCGACACCTTCGTCATCGGCGCGTCCAACCGTTTCGCGCACGCGGCGGCGGTCGCCGTCGCCGAGGCACCGGCCAAGGCGTACAACCCGCTCTTCATCTACGGCGAGTCCGGGCTCGGCAAGACCCACCTGCTCCACGCCATCGGGCACTACGCGCGCAGCCTCTACCCCGGTACGCGGGTGCGGTACGTCAGCTCCGAGGAGTTCACCAACGAGTTCATCAACTCGATCCGGGACGGCAAGGGCGACACCTTCCGCAAGCGCTACCGCGATGTCGACATCCTCCTCGTCGACGACATCCAGTTCCTGGCGTCCAAGGAGTCGACGCAGGAGGAGTTCTTCCACACCTTCAACACGCTCCACAACGCCAACAAACAGATCGTGCTCTCCTCGGACCGGCCGCCCAAGCAGCTGATCACCCTGGAGGACCGGCTGCGCAACCGCTTCGAGTGGGGACTGACCACGGACGTCCAGCCGCCCGAGCTGGAGACCCGTATCGCGATCCTCCGCAAGAAGGCGGTCCAGGAGCAGCTCAACGCGCCGCCGGAGGTGCTGGAGTTCATCGCCTCGCGGATCTCGCGCAACATCCGCGAGCTGGAGGGCGCCCTCATCCGGGTCACGGCGTTCGCCTCGCTCAACCGGCAGCCGGTGGACCTCGGGCTCACCGAGATCGTGCTGAAGGACCTCATCCCCGGGAGCGAGGACGCGGCCCCGGAGATCACCGCGGGCAACATCATGGCGGCGACCGCCGACTACTTCGGGCTGACCGTGGACGACCTCTGCGGCTCCTCGCGGAGCCGGGTGCTCGTGACGGCGCGCCAGATCGCGATGTACCTCTGCCGGGAGCTGACCGATCTCTCGCTGCCGAAGATCGGCGCGCAGTTCGGCGGGCGCGACCACACGACGGTCATGCACGCGGACCGGAAGATCCGTGCGCTGATGGCCGAGCGCCGCTCCATCTACAACCAGGTGACCGAACTCACCAACCGCATCAAGAACGGCTGACAGCGCTCACGAGGGCGCCCGGGGATCCCGTCCGCAACGGTTCCCCGGGCGCCTTTTCGCGCTCCCGGACGTCATGAGGAGCCGCTCTGGACGTCACGAGGAGCCGTCCTGGAGAGCCCGTGAGACCGCCCCCGGAGGCCCGCGGCGCCCTTCCCGAGGCGCGTGACGCCCTCCGCGGCGTGTCGCCGGCCGCCCTCGCTGTTCGAATCCGCGGCGGCGCGGGCGTCTTCTCCACAGATTCGGGCAGAATCTTCCGTCCACAGCCTGGGGACCCAGGAGTTGTCCCGATCGTATCCACAGGGGAACCGGCCGACCAGGCATCGCTCCAGGTCAGAAGGGTGTGGAATTGTGGTTGACGCCGCTCCACAGGCTGTGGACGGAAATTTCGTCCACAGGGCGTCCCGGATCTTGTCCACCGGCGGCCCACAGGCGGGCCGCCGTCGCCCACAGCTTCTCCACAGCCCTGTCCACTGTTCGGCAACGAAACACCCGGGATCGCTGAGTTGAGTGAAAGGCGTCACACCAAGGAGGTCGGTTGGGCTGTGGGGAACGTGGGTAAAGCTGGGGACGCGGCTGGGGAGAAGTCACGGTGTCCTGTGCATGGGGTGTGCAGAACTTTCCGCCATCCACAGAAGAGCCGAGTTCTCCACGGTCCCGCCCACAAGCCCGGTGGATAAAAAAACGGGCTTGACCTGCGCATACGGCGTTATCCACGGTTTCCACAGGGCCTACTACTACTACCCCTGAGAGTTAGCCAGGAGTCCGTTTCGAAGCAGGGCCTGTGCACAACTTCGCGGTCGGCCGTCCGGAGCGTCTCGCCCCGACTTGACCCGCGACAGCACCGACTGTCGGTGCCGTACGTCAGACTGGTCCCCGGCGTCACAGCCGACGACGAAGGCCAGCAGGGCGAGCCAGCAACAGCAGGAGGCGGTTCCGGTGAAGATCCGGGTGGAGCGCGATGTACTCGCGGAGGCGGTGGCCTGGGTGGCCCGTAGCCTTCCGGCCCGTCCGCCGGCACCGGTGCTCGCGGGCCTTCTGCTGAAGGCCGAGGACGGGGCTCTCAGCTTCTCCAGCTTCGACTACGAGGTGTCGGCGCGAGTCTCGGTGGACGCGGAGGTGGAGGAGGACGGCACCGTCCTCGTCTCCGGCCGGCTGCTCGCCGACATCTGCCGCGCCCTCCCCAACCGTCCGGTGGAGATCTCCACAGACGGTGTACGGGCGACCGTCGTCTGCGGCTCCTCGCGGTTCACGCTCCACACACTCCCTGTGGAGGAGTACCCGGCGCTGCCGCAGATGCCGACGGCCACCGGCACCGTCCCCGGTGAGGTCTTCGCCTCCGCCGCCTCCCAGGTCGCCATCGCCGCGGGCCGCGACGACACGCTGCCCGTGCTCACCGGCGTCCGGATCGAGATCGAGGGCGACACGGTCACCCTGGCCTCGACCGACCGCTACCGCTTCGCGGTCCGTGAGTTCCTGTGGAAGCCCGAGGCGCCGGACATCTCCGCGGTCGCCCTGGTGCCCGCCAAGACACTGCTGGACACCGCCAAGGCGCTCACGAACGGCGACACGGTCACGCTGGCGCTCTCCGGCTCCGGCGCGGGCGAGGGCCTGATCGGTTTCGAGGGCGCGGGACGGCGTACGACGACCCGGCTGCTCGAAGGCGACCTGCCGAAGTACCGCACGCTCTTCCCGACCGAGTTCAACTCGGTCGCAGTGATCGAGACCGCCCCGTTCGTCGAGGCCGTCAAGCGTGTGGCCCTGGTCGCCGAGCGGAACACGCCCGTACGGCTCAGCTTCGAGCAGGGCGTGCTCATCCTGGAGGCAGGGTCCAGCGACGACGCACAGGCTGTGGAGCGCGTCGACGCGCAGCTGGAGGGCGACGACATCTCGATCGCCTTCAACCCGACGTTCCTGCTGGACGGTCTGAGCGCGATCGACTCCCCGGTGGCCCAGCTCTCCTTCACCACGTCCACGAAGCCGGCGCTGCTCAGCGGCCGACCGGCCGTCGACGCGGAGGCGGACGAGGCGTACAAGTACCTGATCATGCCGGTACGCCTGAGCGGCTGACCCCACAGGTGAGTGCTCGGGTCCGGGCGTAGGCTCGGACCCGGGTACGAATCGCCTCAACGCTTAAGGAACGCCTGATGGAGCTCGGTCTTGTGGGTCTCGGCAAGATGGGCGGCAACATGCGCGAGCGCATCCGCCGCGCCGGCCACACCGTCATCGGATACGACCGCAATCCGGACCTCGCGGACGTCCACAGCCTGAACGAACTGGTGGACAAGCTCAAGGGCCCCCGCGTCGTGTGGGTGATGGTCCCCGCGGGCGGCGCGACCCAGGCGACCATCGACGAGCTGGCCGAGCTGCTGTCCCCCGGGGATGTCGTGGTGGACGGCGGGAACTCCCGCTGGACCGACGACGAGAAGCACGCGGTCGAGCTGGGCATCAAGGGCATCGGCTTCCTCGACTGCGGTGTCTCCGGCGGCGTCTGGGGCCTCGACAACGGGTACGCGCTGATGTACGGCGGCGACGCGGAGCATGTGGCGAAGGTCGAGCCGATCTTCGACGCGCTCAAGCCCGAGGGGAACTTCGGCTCCGTCCACGCCGGCAAGGTCGGCGCGGGCCACTTCGCCAAGATGGTCCACAACGGCATCGAGTACGCCATGATGCAGGCGTACGCCGAGGGCTGGGAGCTGCTGGAGAAGGTCGACTCCGTCACCGATGTCCGCGAGGTCTTCCGCTCCTGGCAGGAGGGCACGGTCATCCGCTCCTGGCTGCTGGACCTGGCGGTCAACGCGCTGGACCAGGACGAGCATCTGGACCAGCTGCGGGGGTACGCGGAGGACTCGGGCGAGGGCCGGTGGACGGTCGAGGCGGCCATCAACCACTCGGTGCCGCTGCCCGCGATCACCGCGTCCCTGTTCGCGCGGTTCGCGTCGCGCCAGGAGGACTCGCCGCAGATGAAGATGGTCGCGGCGCTGCGCAACCAGTTCGGCGGCCATGCCGTCGAGTCGGCCGACGACAAGTAGTGACACCGGGGGAGGTCCGCGCACAGCCATGCACGTGACGCATCTGTCGCTGGCCGATTTCCGGTCGTACGCCCGGGTCGAGGTGCCCCTTGACCCGGGCGTCACCGCGTTCGTGGGGGCGAACGGGCAGGGCAAGACGAATCTGGTCGAGGCGGTCGGCTATCTGGCGACGCTCGGCAGCCACCGGGTCTCGTCGGACGCGCCGCTGGTCCGGATGGGTGCCGAGCGCGCGGTGATCCGGGCGGCGGTCACGCAGGGCGCGCGCTCGCAACTCGTGGAGCTGGAGCTGAACCCCGGGCGGGCCAATCGGGCCCGTATCAACCGGTCGTCGCAGGTCAAGCCG
This sequence comes from Streptomyces sp. NPDC056987, assembly GCF_042673865.1. NCBI lineage: Bacteria > Bacillati > Actinomycetota > Actinomycetes > Kitasatosporales > Streptomycetaceae > Streptomyces > Streptomyces sp. NPDC056987. Next base: position 180,352 of record NZ_JBHURV010000012.1, on the reverse strand, counting down.
CGTGATGTGGTCGGGATCGTACGGACGGTGCTGTTCGCTCCGGAGGATCTGGCGCTGGTGAAGGGCGATCCGGGCGAGCGCCGCCGGTTCCTGGACGAGCTGATCACCGCGCGCTCGCCGCGGATGGCGGGGGTGCGGTCGGACTACGACCGGGTGCTCCGTCAGCGGAACACGCTCCTGAAGTCCGCGGCGATGGCCCGGCGGCACGGCGGGCGTGGCATGGACCTGTCCACGCTGGACGTGTGGGACCAGCATCTGGCGCGCGCCGGGGCGGAACTGCTGGCACAGCGGGTCGATCTGATCGGGACGCTGCAGCCGCTGGCGGACAAGGCGTACGAGCAGCTGGCGCCGGGCGGCGGTCCGGTGGCGCTGGAGTACCGTTCCTCCGCCGGTGGCCCGGACGGTGACGAGGCCGGCGGTGCGCCGGGCGGCGGTGGTCCGGGCGAGCCGGGCGCCGGGTCCTCGCGCGACGAGCTGTACGCGCATCTGCTGGCGGCGCTGGCCGGGGTGCGCAAGCAGGAGATCGAGCGGGGCGTGACGCTGGTCGGGCCGCACCGGGACGATCTGGTGCTGAAGCTGGGCCGGCTCCCGGCGAAGGGGTACGCGAGCCACGGCGAGTCCTGGTCGTACGCCCTGGCGCTGCGGCTGGCCTCGTACGACCTGCTGCGGGCCGAGGGGAACGAGCCGGTGCTGGTGCTGGACGACGTCTTCGCCGAGCTGGACGCGCGGCGCCGGGAGCGGCTGGCGGAGCTGGTGGCTCCGGGGGAGCAGGTACTGGTGACGGCCGCGGTGGACGACGATGTGCCGGGTGTGCTGGCCGGGGCGCGGTTCGCGGTGGCCGAGGGCGCGGTGGAGCGCGTATGAGTCTGCCGGGAATGCCGGGGATCCCGGGAACACCGGGGTCCGAGGGCCGGTCCGGAGCCGGTCCGTCGGCGTCTGCGTCTGTGTCGGCGTCGGTGCCGGAGGCGTCCGGGGTGGATCTGGCGAGGGTCGCGCTGCGGGCGGCGAAGGAGCAGGCCCGCGCCCGGGGCAACGCCGTACAGCAGCGGAAACAGGCCAGGCGGGGCGGCGGGCTGCGGTCGGGGGCCCGGGCCGACGGGCGCGATCCGCTGCCGCTGGGCGCGGCGATCAACCGGCTGATCACGGAGCGGGGCTGGGAGACGCCGGCCGCCGTGGGCGGGGTGATGGGCCGCTGGCCGCAGATCGTCGGAGAGGACCTGGCGAAGCACTGTGTGCCGCAGCGGTACGACGACGCGGAGGACGCGCGGGTGCTGACCGTGCAGTGCGACTCGACGGTGTGGGCGACGCAGCTGCGGCTGCTGGCGCCGCGCCTGGTGGCCCGGCTGAACGAGGATCTGGGGCACGGCACGGTGCGGATGATCAAGGTGCTGGGGCCGGGCGGCCCGGCCCAGCGGTACGGACCGCTCCGGGCACCGGGCAGCTCGGGCCCCGGGGACACGTACGGCTGAGCCCGGGCCCGAGCCCGCGCGGCTGAGCCCGGGCCACGGGCGCGTGAGGCTGCGCCTGGGCCGCGCGGCTGAGCCCGGGGCGCGTGTGCGTGCGCTTGGGCGCTTGGATCCGTTGCCGCTGATGCCTCGGGCCGGTGGCCGCGTGAGCCTGGGTCCGGGCCCCGGGGCGGGGTGCCTGGGCCCGTTGCCGTTGACGGCCCCGTGCCGGTGGCCGCGTATGCCCGGGGCCGTTGCCGCTGATATTCCGGGTCGGCGGCCGCGTACACGAGGGCCTGCTGCCGCAGCCACCCGGGTATGTGCCCGCGTATGCGCGAGCCCGGTCCTGAGGGCATCCGGGCAGCTGCCCGCGTAGGACCGGCCTCGTTGCCGCGGTCACCCCGTATGCGCCCACGTGCGTCCGGGCCCGGTCCCGCGGCGGCCCGGGCAGGTACCTGTGCAGGACCGGTCCCGCAGCCGCAGCCGCCCGGGTACGTGCCCGCGTACGTCCGGGGCCCGGTCCTGCGGCGATCCGGTACCTGCCCGCGTAGGCAAGGTCCCGTTTCCGTAGCCACCCCGGTACGTGCCCACGTGCGTCCGGGCCCGGTCCCGCAGCCACGCCGGCCGGTGGCCACGTAGACCGGGCATGTCCAGGGCGCCCCCCCCGCGTGCGGCCCGCCGCGCGCTCGCCGCCCCCGGTCCGTTCCTCTGTTCCCCCGCCGTTCCTCCGCGTGCGGCGGTGACCGTGGGCGGACCTCACGAGCCGTCCTCCGCACGGGGACGGCTCGTCCCCTTCCGTCCCGCGCTGAGGGCGCTGTGACCTGGGAAAGCGCCTGGGGAGATTGAGGTGTCCCTCACCGTAGCCGGAGGTTGACAGGTCGAAGCGCTCAATGCCGGTGTGAGCCTCTTGGAGCCCCTTCCCGAATATGGGGAGTCGGAGGCCGCTCATCCAGGGCGGCACATGCGGACTCAGGTACCGGCAAACCCCCATTCGGGTCGGCGCTACCGGTAGACTGGTGGAAAATCCCGCGTGCTTGCGGGGAACCGTCAACAGATGCTGACACAAGCCGAACGACGCAGCCGACCCCGCTTGCTCGGAGAAACGGCCTGTGCTGTGCCAGAAAGGGCGCTTCGTGGCCGATTCCGGCAACCCCAATGAGAAGATCCCGTCCGCCGCGGCCGGTGAGAACGGTGAGGTGACCGCCTCGTACGACGCCAGTGCCATCACCGTTCTCGAAGGCCTGGACGCGGTTCGCAAGCGGCCCGGCATGTACATCGGCTCGACCGGTGAGCGCGGGCTCCACCACCTCGTGCAGGAGGTCGTCGACAACTCCGTCGACGAGGCGATGGCGGGCCACGCGGACACCATCGACGTCACGATCCTCGCCGACGGCGGGGTCCGGGTGATCGACAACGGCCGTGGTATCCCGGTGGGCATCGTTCCGTCCGAGAACAAGCCGGCCGTCGAGGTCGTGATGACGGTGCTGCACGCGGGCGGCAAGTTCGGCGGCGGCGGGTACGCCGTCTCCGGCGGTCTGCACGGCGTGGGCGTCTCCGTCGTCAACGCGCTCTCGACGAAGGTCTCGGTCGAGGTCAAGACCGACGGCCACCGCTGGACGCAGGACTACAAGCTCGGTGTGCCGACGGCGCCCCTCGCCCGTAACGAGGAGACGTCCGAAACCGGTACGACGGTGACGTTCTGGGCGGACCCGGACGTCTTCGAGACGACGGACTACTCCTTCGAGACGCTGTCGCGGCGCTTCCAGGAGATGGCCTTCCTGAACAAGGGCCTGACCCTGACCCTGACGGACGAGCGCGAGTCGGCGAAGGCCGTCGTGGGCGCGGACGTCGCGGGTACGGACGCGGTGGAGAGCAAGGACGAGGAGCCGCCGGCCCGTACGGTGACGTACTTCTACGAGGGCGGCATCGTCGACTTCGTGAAGTACCTCAACTCGCGCAAGGGCGAGCTGATCCATCCGACGGTCATCGACATCGAGGCCGAGGACAAGGAGCGGCTGCTCTCGGTCGAGATCGCGATGCAGTGGAACGCGCAGTACAGCGAGGGTGTGTACTCGTTCGCGAACACGATCCACACGCATGAGGGCGGCACGCACGAGGAGGGCTTCCGCGCGGCGATGACCGGGCTGGTCAACCGCTACGCGCGCGAGAAGAAGTTCCTGCGGGAGAAGGACGACAACCTCGCGGGCGAGGACATCCGCGAGGGTCTGACCGCGATCATCTCGGTGAAGCTGGGCGAGCCGCAGTTCGAGGGCCAGACGAAGACGAAGCTGGGCAACACGGAGGCCAAGACCTTCGTCCAGAAGATCGTGCACGAGCACCTGACCGACTGGTTCGACCGCAATCCGAACGAGGCCGCGGACATCATCCGCAAGTCGATCCAGGCCGCCACGGCCCGGGTCGCGGCCCGTAAGGCGCGGGATCTGACCCGCCGTAAGGGGCTGCTGGAGAGCGCGTCCCTGCCGGGCAAGCTGAGCGATTGCCAGTCGAACGACCCGTCGAAGTGCGAGATCTTCATCGTCGAGGGTGACTCCGCCGGCGGTTCCGCGAAGTCGGGCCGTAACCCGATGTACCAGGCGATCCTGCCGATCCGCGGCAAGATCCTGAACGTCGAGAAGGCGCGGATCGACAAGATCCTCCAGAACACCGAGGTGCAGGCGCTGATCTCGGCGTTCGGCACGGGGGTGCACGAGGACTTCGACATCGAGAAGCTCCGCTATCACAAGATCATTCTCATGGCGGACGCCGACGTCGACGGGCAGCACATCAACACGCTGCTGCTGACGTTCCTGTTCCGCTTCATGCGTCCCCTGGTCGAGGCCGGGCACGTCTACCTCTCCCGTCCGCCGCTCTACAAGATCAAGTGGGGCCGGGACGACTTCGAGTACGCCTACTCCGACCGGGAGCGCGACGCGCTGGTCGAGCTGGGCAAGCAGAACGGGAAGCGGATCAAGGAGGACTCGATCCAGCGCTTCAAGGGGCTGGGCGAGATGAACGCCGAAGAGCTGCGCATCACCACGATGGACGTCGACCACCGGGTGCTCGGCCGGGTCACGCTGGACGACGCCGCCCAGGCCGACGACCTGTTCTCGGTGCTGATGGGCGAGGACGTCGAGGCGCGGCGGTCCTTCATCCAGCGCAATGCCAAGGACGTCCGCTTCCTCGACATCTAGTCGGTCACTGCTGACGGATTCGACAAGGCCGAAAGGAACACTGACCAGCGATGGCCGACGAGAACACCCCCCAGACCCCCGCTCCGGACGACTCCGGTGACTCCGGCGCCCCCGGTACCCCTGGTACCCCTGTGGCTCAGGAGATCGCCGAGGCCGCCGTGGCGGTCGAGGGGCTGGCGATGCGCGTAGAGCCCGTCGGGCTCGAAACGGAGATGCAGCGCTCGTACCTCGACTACGCGATGTCCGTCATCGTGTCGCGCGCGCTGCCGGACGTACGGGACGGTCTCAAGCCCGTGCACCGCCGGGTGCTGTACGCGATGTACGACGGCGGTTACCGGCCCGAGAAGGGCTTCTACAAGTGCGCCCGCGTCGTCGGTGACGTGATGGGTACGTACCACCCACACGGCGACTCCTCGATCTACGACGCGCTGGTCCGTCTCGCGCAGCCGTGGTCGATGCGGATGCCGCTGGTGGACTCCAACGGCAACTTCGGTTCGCCGGGCAACGACCCGGCCGCCGCCATGCGGTACACCGAGTGCAAGCTGATGCCGCTGTCGATGGAGATGCTCCGGGACATCGACGAGGAGACCGTCGACTTCACGGACAACTACGACGGCCGCAACCAGGAGCCGACGGTCCTGCCGGCCCGGTTCCCGAATCTCCTGATCAACGGCTCGGCGGGGATCGCCGTCGGGATGGCCACCAACATCCCGCCGCACAACCTGCGGGAGGTCGCGGCCGGCGCGATGTGGGCGCTGGAGCACCCGGAGGCCTCGCACGAGGAGCTGCTGGACGCGCTGATCGAGCGGATCAAGGGCCCCGACTTCCCCTCGGGGGCCCTGGTGGTGGGCCGTAAGGGCATCGAGGAGGCGTACCGGACGGGCCGCGGCTCGATCACGATGCGCGCGGTGGTCGAGGTCGAGGAGATCCAGAACCGCCAGTGCCTGGTGGTCACGGAGCTGCCGTACCAGACCAACCCGGACAACCTCGCCCAGAAGATCGCCGACCTGGTCAAGGACGGAAGGGTCGGCGGCATCGCGGACGTCCGCGACGAGACGTCCTCCCGTACGGGGCAGCGCCTGGTCGTCGTCCTGAAGCGGGACGCGGTCGCCAAGGTCGTGCTGAACAACCTCTACAAGCACACCGACCTGCAGTCCAACTTCAGCGCGAACATGCTGGCGCTGGTGGACGGGGTGCCGCGCACGCTGTCGCTGGACGCGTTCATCCGGCACTGGGTGGCGCACCAGATCGAGGTCATCGTCCGGCGTACGCGCTTCCGGCTGCGCAAGGCGGAGGAGCGGGCGCACATCCTGCGCGGTCTGCTCAAGGCGCTGGACGCGATCGACGAGGTCATCGCGCTGATCCGGCGCAGCGACACGGTGGAGATCGCGCGTGAGGGCCTGATGGGGCTGCTCACGATCGACGAGATCCAGGCGAACGCGATCCTGGAGATGCAGCTCCGCCGGCTGGCGGCCCTGGAGCGGCAGAAGATCGTCGCGGAGCACGACGAGCTCCAGTCGAAGATCAACGAGTACAACGCGATCCTGGCGTCGCCGGAGAAGCAGCGCGCCATCGTCCGTGAGGAACTGGCCGTCCTCGTCGACAAGTTCGGCGACGACCGGCGGTCCAAGCTGGTTCCCTTCGACGGCGACATGTCCATGGAGGACTTGATCGCCGAGGAGGACATCGTCGTCACCATCACGCGGGGCGGCTATGTGAAGCGTACGAAGACGGACGACTACCGCTCGCAGAAGCGCGGCGGCAAGGGCGTCCGCGGGACGAAGCTCAAGGAAGACGACATCGTCGACCACTTCTTCGTCTCCACGACCCACCACTGGCTGCTGTTCTTCACGAACAAGGGCCGGGTCTACCGGGCGAAGGCGTACGAGCTGCCGGACGCGGGCCGGGACGCCCGGGGGCAGCATGTGGCCAATCTGCTCGCCTTCCAGCCGGACGAGCAGATCGCCGAGATCCTCGCGATCCGGGACTACGAGGCCGTTCCGTATCTCGTTCTCGCAACAAAGGCGGGGCTGGTCAAGAAGACGCCGCTCAAGGATTACGACTCTCCGCGGTCGGGCGGTGTCATCGCGATCAACCTGCGGGAGACCGACTCGGGCGCGGACGACGAGCTGATCGGCGCCGAGCTGGTGTCGGCGGAGGACGATCTGCTGCTCATCAGCAGGAAGGCGCAGTCGATCCGGTTCACGGCGACGGACGACGCGCTGCGGCCGATGGGCCGTGCCACGTCCGGGGTCAAGGGGATGAGTTTCCGCGAGGGCGACGAGCTCCTCTCCATGAATGTCGTCCGGCCCGGTACTTTCGTCTTCACTGCCACGGACGGCGGATACGCGAAGCGGACGGCCGTCGACGAGTACCGCGTCCAGGGCCGTGGCGGCCTCGGCATCAAGGCCGCCAAGATCGTGGAGGACCGCGGGTCGCTCGTCGGCGCGTTGGTGGTCGAGGAGACTGATGAGATCCTTGCCATCACCCTCGGCGGTGGTGTGATTCGCACGCGAGTCAACGAAGTCAGGGAGACGGGCCGTGACACCATGGGCGTCCAACTGATCAACCTGGGCAAGCGTGATGCCGTCGTCGGTATCGCGCGCAACGCCGAGGCTGGCCGTGAGGCCGAAGAGGTCGACGGGAGCGATGACCCGGCGGCCGAAGAGTCCGGTACGGCCGAGGTCGCCGGGGGCAGCAAGCCTCCGGCCGGGGAGCACGAGGAGTAAGCGTGAGCGGAGCCACGGGCGCCGGATCTGCCGCTTCCGGAGCGAACGGTGCCCGTGGCTCTGCCACGGACTCCCAAGGGAGTGCGGTGACCGATACCAGGGGGAACAAACCCCCGTACGACACCTATGGCGCTGGGCAGCCGCAGCCGGCCGCTCAGCCGTACCACCCGCCGCAGGCGTATCCCTCTCCGGGCGGCGGAGCCACTCAAGCCGGACAGGGACCCATGCCGACGGCACACCAGGGTCAACAGGGAGCTTCCGTGACATCTGCCCCTTCCGCCACCGGGACCGCCCGGACCACCGGGCCCGCCGGTGCCGCCGGATCCGCCGCGCCGCCGCCGGCGGGCCCGGCCGCCGCCTCCGCCACGGCGTCGGTGCGTCTGCCGAGGACGGGCGCGCGGACCACGCCCCGGACGCGCAAGGCGCGGCTGCGGGTCTCCAAGGCCGACCCGTGGTCGGTGATGAAGGTCAGCTTCCTGCTCTCCATCGCGCTCGGTATCTGCACGATCGTGGCGGCGGCGGTGCTGTGGATGGTCATGGACGCGATGGGCGTCTTCGCGACCGTCGGCGGGACGATCAGCGAGGCGACGGGGTCCAACGAGAGCAACGGGTTCGACCTCCAGTCGTTCCTGTCGCTGCCGCGGGTGCTCGTCTTCACGTCCGTCATCGCCGTGATCGACGTGGTGCTGGCGACGGCTCTGGCCACGCTCGGGGCCTTCATCTACAACCTTTCCGCGGGCTTCGTGGGCGGCGTCGAGCTGACGCTCGCCGAGGACGAGTGAGGTCCGGGTCATCGATTTTGGGGCTGGCCCTGAAGTGCGCTAATCTTCAGGGGCAGCGCGGGGCTATAGCTCAGTTGGTTAGAGCGCATCCCTGATAAGGATGAGGCCACAGGTTCAAATCCTGTTAGCCCCACCGCGAATGTCGGCCCGTACGGAGATTTCCGTACGGGCCGATTGCATGGTGCGGTTCTTTCCGTACTGTCCTGCTGAGCGACCGTTCTTTTACTGTCGGTGTCCACCCCTGACGAAGACGGCAGTTGGGGTGTGGACAGGTCACCGATCGATATCGATCGGTGTGTATAGTCGGGCGCCAGAAGTCCCCTACGTCAAGGAAAGACGAGGTCGCGCGGTGAAGAAGCTTCTCTTGGTCGCACTGGCCGCCATCGGCGGGCTCCTCGTGTACCGCCAGATCCAGGCGGACCGCGCCGAGCAGGATCTGTGGACGGAGGCGACCGACTCCGTGCCCGCAGGTTCGGGTGTGTGAGACGCAGCAGTCCTGATGCGAGCCCCGGTCGCCGAGCGGCCGGGGCTTCGTGCTGCCCGGGCACCGCCCGGCCCGCCGGCCCGTCGGGCCGTTCCGCCGGGCGGTGGAGGGACAGCGGGCAGACACGGGCGCGGCTGCCGGGGCAGGATGGGACCTCGCAGGCGGAACGTGGGCACAGGCAGGGGGAGAAGCGCGTGAACGGGCAGCGCAGCAGGGGCCGGGTGGCGTCGGCCGCGACGTCGGTGATGTGCGTGGCGGCGGCCATGGGCGCGGTGGTGGCAGTGCCGGGGCAGGCGTGGGCGGCCGGCGGGCCGGCTCCGTACGCCTTCGAGCCCGGCGGACGGCCGATCGCCGGCGCGACGACCACGAGCGACGCGAAGACGCTCGACACGGGCGCGGTCTACCGTGACGCGATCGAGCCGGGCGAGAAGCGCTTCTACCGGCTGGACCTGACGAAGAACACGAGCGACTACGTCTCGGCGGTCGCGGTGCCCGAGCCCGGTACGAAGGTCGCCTACGGGGACCAGATCGAGGTCTCCCTCCAGAACCGCGAAGGCACCGACTGCGGCTCGAACCGGTCGAATTTCGGTGCGCAGGGCGTGTACGCCCGGCCGATCGCCGCCTACGCCTACCGCGTGATCGAGGAGGGGGCGTCCACCTGCCAGGAGTCGGGGACGTACTACGTCGTCATCGAGCGCACCAGTGACAGCAAATCCTCTCCCGCGCCGTGGGAGCTGGAGATCCGGCACGTCACCGAACCCGGGCTCAAGGAGACCGGACCGGCCGAGGCTCCCTCCCAGTGGCCGAGCGCCTCCCCCGAGCCGGTCGCGGGAACCGTGCGCGAGCGGGCGGGCGGCAGCGGTTTCGCCGACGCCAAGGGGCTGGAAACGGGCGAGTGGACGACGCGGATCGAGCCGGGTGAGTCGCTCTTCTACCGGGTGCCCGTCGACTGGGGGCAGCAGCTCTTCGCCAGCGCGGACCTCGGCAGCTCGGACGGGGACAAGTTCGTGGGCGGCGCGTTCTCCGTGTCGCTGTACAACCCGGCGCGCGGGTTCGTGGACGGCAGCAACGCGGTGTCGTACGACGGCAAGCAGAAGACGACGGCCCTCGATCCGCTGCCGCCGGTGGCCTACGAGAACCGCTTCGGCAGCCGCTCCGGCGACCAGGACATGCGGTTCGCGGGCTGGTACTACCTACGGGTGGACCTCAGCCCGGAGATGGCCGCGGCGTACGGGAGGAAGCCGTACGGGCTGACGCTGCGGGTCAACGTCAAGGGCACGCCGAAGGCCGGACCCGGGTACGACGGGCCCGCGGGCCTGTTCGCCGTGACCGACGACGACCGGGACGCGGCCGCGTCCGGGCAGGGCGTCCAGGACGCGGCGAAGAGCGACACGATGGCGCTGGTCGCGGCGGGCGGGATCGGCACGGGCACGGTGCTGGTGCTCGGCCTCGGGGTGTGGACGCTGCTCGCGCGGCGCGGCGGCGACGGGGGCCGGGACGGGGCCGCACCGGCGCGGTGAGGCGTACCGCGGCGCGGTGAGGCGTACCGCGGCGCGGTGACGGCCACGCCGGCCCTAGCGGGCGCGCTGGGCCGCACCGAGCGCGCTGCGGCCTTACGCGGCGCGGACGGCCCGTACGCGTCGGCTCCGCGTGTCAGACCTGGGTCAGCGCCCAGAAGCCGACCGCGAAACAGGCCAGCGCCAGCAGCAGGACCGGGACCGTCACCTTCGGGGGCGGTCCCGGGCGCCTGCGGGGCGCGTGGTGGGCGACGGTACGGGGCGCCTGCGGGGTCTCGGCGGTGTACGGGCGCGTGAGGCTGTGGTCCTGCCGTACGGCCGAGGTCGGGGCCTGCGACTGGGCCAGCTCGGCCGGCGAGGGGTACGGCTGGGGCTGGGGCTGCGCGTACGGCTGCGGGAGGGGTGCCGCCTGGGGCTGCGGCCGGGACTCCTCGTGGCGGGCCGGCGGCGGGGGGAGATGGAAGCTGCCGGTCTCCGACATGGAGGTGGGGGGCGCAGGCGCGGGCGTGTGCGGGGACGCGGCGGACGGATCGGCGGGCGGCTCCGGCGTCGGTGCCGGTGTCGCCTGTGGGGCCGGAACCGGGGGCGGTGGCGGTGTCGGCTCGGGCTGCGGGGCCTGCTGCGGCTGCGGCTGGGGTTCCGGTGCCGGCTCCTTCACGGGGCCGGAGGGGCCGAACCCGGGCGGCAGCGGACCGATCTGGTCGAAGATCTCGACCGGCTCCTCGTCCTCCCCGGCCTCGGGCAGCAGATCCACGGCCGTCGTCAGCGCCTTGCGCGCGCCCGTGGCCGTACGGAACCTGGCGTGCGGGTCCGGCTGGACCAGCCCGGCCAGGACCTGCCACAGCGGCTCCGGGATGCCCTGCGGCGCGCCCGGGGTGCCATGTGCCTCGAAGTGTTCGACGAGCGCCTTGGCGTCGGGTTTCTGACCCTGCAGCAGGTAGAGCGCGACCAGGCCGACCGCGAAGAGATCGGCGGGGAAGTCGGGCTCCGCGCCCATCAGCTGCTCGGGCGCGAAGTAACCGGGTGTCCCCACCACGTAGTTGGTCTCCGTCAGCCGCGGCTCCCCCTTGCGCATGGAGATGCCGAAATCGGACAGGCGCAGGTGCGGCCGCGCCGTTCCGGTGGCGTCGAGCAGGATGTTGGCCGGTTTGATGTCGCGGTGCACGACCCCCTCCGCGTGCACCGCGGCCAGACCGGCGAGGAGCTGATCGAGCAGGGTGCAGACGAAGCGCGGCGGCAGCGGGCCGTAGTCGCCGATGACATGCGCCAGCGACCCGCCGGTCACCAGGTCCATGGTGAACAGCACCTTGTCGTCGTCCGCCGCCCAGCTCGCCGGGGCGAGGACATGCGGATGATCGATCCGGAGCGCCTGCTCGCGGACGAACCGGAGCAGGGTGTGCGCGTCGCTCTGCTGGAGGACCTTCGCGGCCACGTAACGGCGGCGCCGGTGGTCCCAGGCACGCCAGACGGCGCCCACACCGCCGCGGCCGATCGGGTCGATCAGCTCGTACCGCCCCGCGAAGACCTCACCCATGGTGCCGCGCTCGCTCCCCGTCGTCGTGTCCGGCGGACTTCCGCCCTTGCCCTTGCCCGTGGCCGGTACCGCGTCAGCTCTGGTGCGCCTCGTAGTGGGCGACCGCGTCCGCGGTGCGTCCGGCACCGTAGACCCGGAGGAACTCTGCCAGTTCGGGCTGGGTCGGGGCGAGGGAGTCCGCCGCGTCTATGATGTCGCCGGCCGCGGCGACCGACCGCAGCAGGGACTGGATCTCCCGCACGACCCGGCGCACGGTGGGCGCGCCCGAGCTGTTCGTGGTCTGGCTGGTCCCGGTCAGGACGGAGCCCCCCTGGGACTTCTTGATCTCCTCCATCCGGTCCGTGGCCTCCCCGGCGCTGACGCTGCCGTCCGCCACCTGACCCGCCAGATCCTGCAGCGCCTGCACCCGCTGGACCACCGCGGGGTTGCCGATCTTCGCGCGCTGGCCGCTCATCAACTGAGAGAGCATCGGAGCGGACAGCCCCAGCACGGCCGCGAGCCGCGCCTGGTTCAGGCCCAGGTCATCGATGAGGCGACGGAAGAGCGCCCCCAACGGCTCCCCGTACCAGCTTCTCTGGAGCTCTCTGGCTCTGGCAGTCGATTCCTGCTGTGCGGCATCCATACGCGTCTCCCCATCGCTTCCCCAATGCGGCAGCTTCACTGCTGCGAACCTCGTGGGGCATCTTACGGAGCGTGGTCGCGGACGGGGAGCCCCAATCGTTTTGCGGGATCACCTGGTGCACCCGGTACTCTGGTGCGCGGTGACGGGAGTGCCGGTCTCTGCTGGTCGGCGTACCCATTCGTCCCGGGGCCTTAGCTCAGTTGGTAGAGCGCTGTCTTTGCATGGCAGATGTCAGGGGTTCGACTCCCCTAGGCTCCACAAGTAGATGCCCTCTGGCCTGCGGAAACGCGGGTTATGGGGGCATTTTTCGTGCCCGTAGGTGGGCGCGTGGGTGCTCGTCGGCCCCTTGGGAGCCCTGGCCCGTCCCGCCCGCACCGTCCGCCCGCACCGTCCCGCCCGTACCGTTCGGCCTGCCCCGGCACGTCCGGCGGCGCATCGGCCGCACCAATGGTCACCGGCACTCTGCGCGTCCGTACGCGCTGCCCGCCCTCGTCCCCCGCCTGTCGGATCGGACCGCGCCGACCGTCTTGCCGGTTCGGCAAAGACATTTGCCGCTTGCGGACACGTGTGTGCAGGCTCCGTCCAGAAGGTTCTGGCTCACCACCGAAAGCCGGTGCCTCTTGGACTCGGTCGTGTTCCCGCATTCGCCGGGAACGCCTCCGGCTCGTCGAGCAGCCCGCCGGTGGTCGAAATACCCGAGGAAGCAGCAGATGGAAAACAGCCATGTCGTGATCATTCCGATTGAGATCGACGAGGAGAAGGAGAGCGCTTATCTCGACGCCTGGCAGGACGCCGCGGAGGTGATGGCGGCTCAGCCCGGTTTCATTCGGACGTACATGTTCCGCACGATCGTTCCGGGGAGCACATTCTCTCTCGTCAACGTGGCGGAATGGGAGTCCACCGCGCACTGGGAAGAGGCGATGAACGTCTGCCCGATGATGGGACAGCAGATAGCCGTCGTCCATGCCTCGAACTACGAGGCGGTCCGGACGGTCCTGCCCGCCACGAAGCAGGGCCCGGGCTCCGGCGACGGTCACCTGCCCGCCGACCTGTCTCCTGTCGAGGCGCGTCGCCGCGTCGTGGACGGGGAACTCACGCTGGTCGATGTCCGTGAGGACGATGAATGGGCGGCGCGTCACCCGGTCGGCGCCGTCCATGCGGCGCTCAGCACCTTGCCGGCCTCGCTGTCGGATCTGCCTGACGGCCCACTGGCCTTCGTCTGCCGCACGGGCACACGCAGCGTGCAGGGCGGCGCGCAGGCGATCCGCGCGGGCCGGTCCTCCGTCCACAGCGTGGCAGGCGGTCTTGAGGCATGGGAAGCGGCGGGGCTGCCGGTCACCCTCCCCGGCGCGGTGGACAACGGCGGCCGTGCCGAAGCCGCGGTACGTGAGGGCTGACGAAAGCAGAACCGGCGGACAACCGTCGCACGCGTCCGCCGGAATGAGGCCGGCCGGGTACGCCATCCGCCTCGCGTCCTTCGGGAATTCACCTGCGCCATTTCGGACCGCGGCTCGGAGTGGTGGGGGTGTTCCGGAGCTGCGGCGGCGGTTTCCCGAGAAGAAATCACCCGGGTACGTGATCCCGGAAAGGAGTCGCACCATGTTTTTTGTCGACACCCTGGAATTCGAGGGTCTGGGCAACCGTAGTTACCTGGCGGGCGGTCCGAGAACGGCGGTCGTGGTCGATCCGCCGCGGGACGTCGATCAGGTGATCGCCACCGCCGCTCGGCGAGGGGTGCGCATCGCGTATGTGGCGGAAACGCACCTGCACAACGACTACGTCACCGGCGGGCTGGAACTGGCCCGCCTCACCGGCGCCCGCTACCTGGTCCCGGCCGACGCCGGCGTCTCCTTCCCTCGCACCCCCGTCGCGGACGGGGACACGTCCGAGGTGGACGAGCACCTGGTGCTGCGTGCGATCGCCACCCCGGGCCACACCCCGCACCACACCTCGTACGTCCTGGAGGAGGACGGCCGCGCGGTGGCGGTCTTCACGGGCGGCTCGCTGCTGATCGGCTCCGTGGGGCGTCCGGACCTGGTGGACCCGCGGCTGACCGAGCACCTGGCCCGCGCGCAGCACGCCTCCGTCCACCGGTTGGGGGCGACGCTCGACGACGAGGTGCCCGTGCTGCCCACGCACGGCTTCGGCAGTTTCTGCTCCTCCTCCCAGGCCGAGGGCGATGCGAGCACGATCGGCCGGGAACGCGCCGGCAACGACGCTTTCACCCTGGATGCGGACACCTTTGTGAAGCAGATCCTGGCCGGGCTGGAGGACGTGCCCGCCTACTACACGCACATGGGCCCGGCCAATGCCGCCGGCCCCGCGCCCGTCGACCTGACCCCGCCCGAGCCCGCCGACGCCGCACAGATCGCCGAGCGGCTGGCGGCGGGTGAGTGGGTGGTGGACCTGCGCAACCGGGTTGCCTTCGCCGACGGCCATGTGGCCGGATCGTTCAACTTCGAGGGCACCGGCAAGTTGGCCACCTATCTGGCCTGGCTGATCCCGTGGGGCAAGCCGGTCACCCTGCTCGGCGACACCCCGGCGCGGATCGCCGACGCGCAGCGGGAGCTGACCCGGGTCGGTATCGACCGTCCGGCCGCCGCCGCCACCGGAGATCCGGCCACCTGGGTCCGTGCGGGGGAACCGCTCGCCTCCTTCCCCCGCGCCCGCTTCGCCGACCTCGCCGACGCACACGAGCGCGGCGAGGACGAGGGCGTGGTGGTGCTGGATGTGCGCCGGGATTCCGAACGCGCGACCGGCTTCATCGAGGGCTCCGTGCACATTCCGCTCCACGAACTGCACGGCCGGACCGGCGAGATGCCGGACGGCACGGTGTGGGTGCACTGCGCCGGCGGGATGCGCGCCGCGATCGCCGCTTCCTTCCTGGACGCGGCCGGACGGAAGGTCGTCGCCGTCGATGACGACTTCGAGGCCGCCGCCGGTACGGGCCTGAGCATCACCCGGCCCTGAAACCCCTGCTCCACCCGTACAGAAGGCATGCGATGCACCTCTTCCGCCACGGTCCCGGCCGCCTCTTCCGCCACGGTCCCGGCCGCCACGGCCCCGAACACGCCCACCCCCGCGTCACCGGGACCGGACCGCCGGTGACGGACGGCGGCGGACCCAGCGGGCGAATAGCGTGACCGCCCTGATCCTGGCCCTGATCGCGGGAGCCGCCGTCGGGCTGGCGCTCGGCGCCCTCGGCGGCGGCGGCAGTGTCCTGGCGGTGCCCGCGCTGATCTACCTGCTCGGCTTCACCCCTGCCGCGGCCACCACCGCCGGCCTGATCATCGTCACCGCCACATCCCTGACCGCCCTGTACGCGCACGCCCGGGCCGGGCGGGTGCGGTGGAAGGCCGGAGCGGCGTTCGCAGCCGCCGGGATCCTTCCGGCGGCTGCCGCCGGGGCCGCCGCCGCCCATGTGCCCCAGACCGTCCTCACCCTTGCCTTTGCCGCCGTAGCCGCCCTCTCCGCCGCCAACATGCTCCGGCCCGCCGACACCGCGCGCTCCGGGAGCGGCGGCGTACGGCCGGGCAAGGCAGCCGGGGCCGGGGCCGGCCTGGGCACGCTGACCGGACTGCTCGGCGTGGGCGGCGGCTTTCTCGCCGTCCCCACCCTGGTCACCGTCCTGGGCTTCGAGATGGAGGCCGCGGTCGGCACCAGCCTGCTGGTCATCACGGTCAACTCGCTCGCCTCCCTGGCCACTCGCTCCGGCACCGCCGCCTCGCTCGACTGGGCGGTGATCGGCCCGTTCGTCGGAACCGCGATCCTCGGCGCCTGGGACGGCAAGCGCATGGCCGCGAAGGTCTCCGGGCCCCGCCTGCAACGTATCTTCGCGATGGTCCTGCTGGCCGTGGCCGCCTTCATGCTCGCCGACGCCGTGACGTGACGGGCCTGCACCGTCCGACGGGTCGAATCAGCCGCTTGTCCCGACGCGCCGGGTGAAGGTGTCGGCGAGGCGGTGGGCCAGCGCGCTCGCCTCGTCAGGGGTGGCCAGGCCGGTGAGGGACTGCAGTGCGCCGCCGTGCACCAGCAGGACGAGTCCGTGTGCGGCGGCCCAGGCCAGCAGCGGCACATCGTGCGCGTCGGCACTGAGTTCCCCCGTGGTCTCCATCGCGGTGCCGACCAGGATCGAGAACGACTCGCGGTGCGCCCGGACCAACTCGGGGTCGTCGCGGTCGAGTTCGACGGAGCGGAACATCAGGTCGAACAGCTCCGGATTATCCAGGCCGAAGTCCATGTAGGTGCGCCCCAGCGCGGTGAAGCCGGCCGCGGGATCGGTCGAGTCCTTGACGGCTTCCGCCAGGGCGTCGCCGAGTTGCGCGAATCCCTCGACGGCGAGCGCGGTGAGCAGGCCGGCGCGGTTGCCGAAGTGCCACTTGGGGGTGGCGCGCGAGACCCCGGCGCGGGCCGCGATGGCCCGCAGACTGAGGCCGCCCGTTCCGTTTTCCAGCAGCTCGGCGCGGGCCGAGGCCAGCAGGGCGGCACGGACGTCGGTCGGATAGGTGGCGTCGGATGCGGGCGTCATGAAGCGATTCTGACAGAACGGTTTGACACCGTCAAAGTGGAGGAGCACAGTGGAGCCAAGAGACTTTGACGCCGTCAAACTAGGAGTTGGTCATGCCGGCCTCTTCCGCGAACTCCGCAATCCGACCCGTTCTCCCTGGCGCTTCGGCGCGTCGCGGCCGGTCGCCCCGCCGAGTCCGGGACACCTTCCGGGCGCTTCACCTCGGCGCCGCGGCCGTGCTGCTCGTGTACGTCTACGGGCCCGACGGCCTGACCGAGGCCATGCGGCCGTGGCTGCGACTGCTCCTGTTCCCGGTGCTGAGCCTGAGTGGACTCGCCCTGTGGAAGCAGGCACAGCTGCGCCGATTCCTTGCCGGGGTACGCGGCAAGGACCGCGCCCCCCTGTCGTCCTGAACCCCGCACCGACCCTTGGAGGTCTGTCATGTGTCGCTGGTTCGTCCGCCGTAACGTCCGCGCGGCCTTCGCCGCGCTCTCCCGCGGAGAGATGTCGCTGCTCGACACCATGGCCCCGGACGTGCATCACGCCTTCCCCGGCCGCGGCGCGCTCGGCGGTGAGCGCACCACCCGCGACGACGTCGCCGCGTGGCTGGCCCGGCTCCACCGCGTCCTGCCGGGCCTTCAGTTCCAGGTCCGCGCCGTCGCGGTCGACGGCTGGCCCTGGCACACCACCGTCGGCGTGGAGTGGACCAACGAAGCGCTCCTGCCCGACGGCAGCATGTACACGAACACCGGCGCGCACGTCCTGACCCTGCGCAACGGAAAGATCGTCGCCTTCCACGCCTATCTCCACGACGTCGAGGCCATCGACGACGCCTTGGACCGGGTCGCCGCGAGCGGCGTCGGCGAAGCCGCCGCCCCGGCCATCGTCTCCTCGCGTGGGGTGCCGGGGCCCGGCCCGGGGTGGCCGGAATGAGGCGCTCACCCTCGTCCGTAAGGTAACGATTCGATTACGCGCCTGCTGTGGGGCGGGTAGTGTTGATCTCGGGAAACGCCGTCCGTCGCCATGCCTTCCGTCGCGCGCCCATGACCTGACAGCCCCAGCGTCAGCTCATGCGCCGGCCCTCGTGGTGACAGGTGACATGGGTGTCGCTCCGTCTCCTGTGAAAGCGGGAAGCCTCTGTGAGCCATCCCTCCACTCCCGGTGAAGAGCTCTCGCTCGTCGTCGCGGAACGGGTCGAATCCGCCGACGACGTAGCCGCCCTGACCCTCCGCCACCCCGGTGGCGAGCCGCTCCCGCGGTGGCGGCCCGGCGCCCACGTCGACCTGCTGCTCGACAACGGGCAGGTCCGCACCTACTCGCTGTGCGGCGACCCCGGTGACCGGTCGTCCTGGCGCATCGGCGTGCTGCGCGTCCCGGACGGCCGCGGCGGCTCGGCGTACGTGCACGGCACGCTGCACGCCGGGGCGCCGGTACGGGTGCGGGGGCCGCGCAACCACTTCGCGCTGCGGGCGGCCGGGCGCTACCTGTTCGTGGCGGGCGGCATCGGCATCACGCCGCTGCTGCCGATGATCGCCGCCGCCGAGGCCGCCGGGGCGCGGTGGCGGCTGCTGTACGGCGGCCGGACGCTCTCCTCGATGGCCTTCCTGGACGAACTGGCCGGCTACGGGGACGCGGTGACCGTCCGTCCGCAGGACCGGTACGGCCTGCTCGACCTCGACGGCCTCCTCGGCGAGCCGGACGACGGCACCCTCGTCTACTGCTGCGGCCCGGAGCCGCTGCTGGCCGCCGTCGAGGAGCGGTGCCGCGCGTGGCCGCCCGGGGCGCTGCGGGTGGAGCGCTTCCGGGCCAAGGAGCCGGAGGAGCCGGAGCCGGAGGAGCGGGCGGCGGCGACGGGCGGCGTTGCGTTCGAGGTGGTCCTCTCCCGGTCGGGGCACACCCTTCAAGTGCCTCCGGGGAAGAGCGTATTGGAGACGGTGCGGAAGGCCGGGGTGTCCGCGCTCTCCTCCTGCGCCGAGGGCATCTGCGGCACCTGCGAGACCGAGGTGCTGGAGGGCGAGCCGGACCACCGGGACTCCGTGCTCAGTGCGGAGGAGCGGGGGTCCGGCGAGACGATGATGATCTGCGTCTCCCGCTCCCGCGGCCCCCGGCTGGTCCTCGATCTGTGACGGACGCGTCCCCCGAAAGCACCATCCGACAGGACGCCCGACCGTCGGGCGTCTCCCCTCACACGAGAGCGGAGTCCATGAGCACCACACAGGCAGACCAGGCAGACCAGGGAAACCGGGCGACTGACACGGCGACGGAGACCGGGAAGGGCTGGCACGTCGACGACCGCTGTCTGAACTGCAACATCGCCCGTCAGATCGCCCCCGGCATGATCGGCTACACGGAGGGCGGGGAGTACGGCGGCCTGTCGACGGTCATCCGCCAGCCCGAGACCGCGGCGGACGTCGAGAAGCTGTACCTGGCCGCGCACGCCTGCCCGACCCGTTCCATCCACCCCCCGGCCGACGACCTCGGGGCGGACTCGGACCCGTACCCGATGGCGCTGGACGAGGACGCGACCGTATACCTCTGCGGGCACGCCTCCCCGCAGACCTACGGGGCCACCTCGTACCTCCTGCGCCGTCCCGACGGCACCGGGATGATGATCGACACCCCGCGCTGGCGGCCCGCGCTCGCCCGGCGCTACGAAGAGAAGGTCGGCAGGATCACCGATGTCCTGATCACCCACCTCGACCATGTGGCGCACGCCCGGAAGTACGCCGACGCCTTCAAGGCCCGGCTGTGGATCCACGAGGGGGACCTCCACTCCCTCCCCTCGGCCGACCAGGTCATCCGGGGCACGGACCCGGTCGAGATCGGTCCTGGCGTGATCGCCCACCCCTTCCCCGGGCACACCGCGGGCTCCACGCTCTTCATCGCGGACGAGAAGTTCTGCTTCTCCGGCGACGCGTTCTTCTGGTCGAACGGTCAGCAGACCCTGGAGGTGGCCCACAGCGTCGTCTACGACTCGATCACGACCCTCGCCGAGTCGGTGGCCCGTGGCGCCGAGGAGCTGACCTTCGAGTGGGTGCTGCCGGGCCACGGTGATCTGCGGCACCTCCCCGCCGACGAGATGCGGGAGCGGATGCGCGGTCTCGGCCGCCGCGCCGCGACCTACCCCGCCGAGGGCATCGACTACGGGGCCGTCCGCTACTGACGGACCCCGGTACGGGCCGACCCGGGCCGCGGAGGAGACGCTTATGCCCTCTCCGCCGCGGCGCGGGGCGGCCCGTCGTGGCGTACCAGCCGTACCGGTCCGAAGAGGCCCGTACGGACCTGGCCCGCGGTGACCGCCGTCGTCGGGGACGCGTCGTCCAGGTAGCCCGCGAGGGTGCCGCGGACCACGATCTCCAGGTCGTTCTCCCCGGGGCGCAGGGCGCCGGTGACCTCGGTGCGCCAGGGGCCCCAGACGAGCCGGTCGACCAGCGCGCCGTTGACCAGCACGTCGGCCGTGCCGCGCACCTCGCCGAGGTCGAGCACCAGGCGACCGCCGGGCGGTGCGCGGAAGACCGTACGGTGGCGGACCTCGCCGCCCAGGGCGCGCAGCCCGAGCTCCTCCCAGGCCACCAGCTCCGCCGGGGCCTCGGCGACCTCGGCCTCGATCGCCGTGTCCAGCAGGGCGCCGCCGTGCCGGCCGTCGGTCGCCGTGACCCGCAGCAGGACCTCCGTCCCGGCGGGCAGCGGGGCGGGGAAGCGGACCCGGCCGTCCGCCGCCGGACGGTACGTGCGGTCCGCCGCCGTCACCGCCACATCGAGGGCGGTGGGGATCCGCAGCGCGGTCGTCCCCAGCGGCGCCGGGAAGCGGAGCCACTCGGTCCGTACGCCGGCTTCCCCGGCCGCCGGTGACCGGGGCACCAGGGGCAGTACGACACCGCCCGGCGCCGCGCCCGGCTCCAGCCAGCTCGCGCCGGGCAGCGGATGCGGTCTGACCCGGGCGCACAGGAAGCGCGGGTCGCGCGGGTGGTGCCGGCGCGGCGCGGCCGACACCCAGCCCGGGCCGCTGAGCACGTCCAGGGTGCGGGAATCCACCGTCGCCGCGCCGCCCTCGCCGAGCCGCAGCGTCAGCGTGTTCTCCCCCGGGCGCAGCACCGTGCGCAGGTCGTAGGGGTGCACCCGGATCTCGCGGTGGCCCGGGTACGGGTTGAAGTCGCCCTGGCGGCCCACCTCGACGCCGTTGACCAGCACCGTACAGGCGCCCTCGCAGCCGACCAGGACCTCCGCGTCATCCGGGACCTCCGCGAGCCGGAAGACCCGGGTGGGCTCCGTGCCGGTCAGCCACTCCGGCCTGCGGTAGGCGGCGGGGTCGGTGACCACGGCGAAGGAGGCGCGCAGCGGCCCGTCGTGCTCGGCGGTGAACTCGATCTCCACCTCGACCGAGCGCCCCGCCGTGTGCGCGGGCAGCGGGCTGAAGGACTGGTACCCCTCGCCCTCGGCCGGCAGTGCGGTGCCGTCAACCCGTACCCGGCGCGCGGCCCCCGCCCCCACGGCGAGCCAGCGCGCCGCCCCGTCGGGCTCGGGCAGCTCGATCCGGGTGCGTACGGCGACGGTGGCGCCGCGCGGCACATGGCGCCAGTCGAGGAACTCCTCCGGTACGTACCCCTTGGGGCCCAGCGGCCCTTGGTGCGCGGGGTCCTTGTGGATGCCGCGCGAGAGCGACCACCGCGCGGGGCGCCAGGTTCCGTCCGGGTCGCGGACCTCGGCGAACGGGCCGTACCCGGCGACGACCGGCCGCCAGCCGCCGGGCCTGTCGCCGTCGGGCCCGTCGCCGTCGGCCCGGTGTTCCAGGCGCCAGACCTCCAGAGGCAGGACGCCCGTACGGTCGGCGGCGGCCAGGTCGCCGTGGGTGTTGTCCAGCGTCGAGCGGGCCAGCGCCCGCCACGGGCCCTCGACCGGGGTGCTGTCCAGGGGCTCGCCCAGCGGCTCCCGGGTGGCGTCGGGCAGCTCCGCGCCGAGCACGAGCAGGGTCATGGGGCCGTCCGCGAAGTCGACCTCCACCGTCCAGAAGTCCCCGTCCCCCTCGTCGGCCACCGTCAGCTCCGTACGCGCCCCCGTCCGCGGGTCCCAGCGCTGCGCCCGCAGCGGCGGCAGGCCCTCGACGGTGACCCGTGCGCGCCGGTCGCCCGGCGGCACGAAGACGTAGCCGTCCTCCCGCAACTGGCGCCAGTACTCGTCCCACGGGAAGCCCGCGTCGGCCCAGTCGTGCCGGTCCAGCCCCTCCAGCCGCGTCATCGGCGCCTTCGTACCGCTCAACTCGTCGTGCGCGGCGAGCAGCACCACCCAGGTGTCGTCCGAGGGTCGCGCCGAGTTCTCCCGGGTCCCCAGCCGCCGCAGCAGATACGGCGCGTCGGCCCGTACCCGGACCGGCCCCGCCGCCAGCGCGGCCGGTACGTCCTCCGGAGCGGCGACCCGCACCGCGAGCCCGGCCAGGGCCGGGCCCACGGGGCTCCGGCCGACGCGGATCACCCGGCCGCCCGCCCGCGCGAACTCCGCGAGGACCGACTCCGCCGCCGCGTCGACGAGCGCCACGTCGGGGATCACCACGTTGCGGTAGGTCTCCCGGCCGATCCGCAGCCCTCCGTCCCCGGTGACCGTGGCGCCCGCGACGGTCGCCTCGTCCAGCGTGTCGTGATCGACTCCGGCCCGCTCCAGCACCCCGCGGCGCTCCGCGAACCAGGCGCTCACGCCGTTCAGTTCGTGGTACGCGGCGACCGCGCGCCGTGCGGGCGGCAGCGGCCCGTCCAGCGTCAGATACGCCTGGGCGGTGCTCGTCGGGGAGAGCAGCACCGTGTCGCAGACGTGCGTACCGGCCGACAGCACCGAGCAGAGCCGGGTCACCGCCCCGGCGAACTGGTGGTACGAGGGCCAGTACGGCTGACGCCAGCAGGTGGACGGCGGGGCCCACTCCCACCAGCCCCCGGCCGTCGAGTAGTAGACGGCGTGCGGGTCGTAGAGGTTGGCGCCCCGGCGCAGAAAGGGCGCGAGCCAGTCGTACGTCTCCTCCAGCGTGCCGCCCCAGCCGGAGGAGTGGAACGCCTCGATCCAGGTCCGCGGCCCGCCGTGCGCGTGCGCCAGCGAACTGTGCGCCTTCGGGTCGCCCCAGTGGTCGCTGCCGGGCGCCCCGTACCCCTTGTGGGTGCCCAGGTAGTCGCCGTAGAGCAGCACCCCGCCCACCGGGTCGCCCTCCCGCGCCGGGGACGCCTGGTCGAAGCCGCAGACCAGCCCCCGCTCGGCGAACCAGTCGTCCAGCGGGCCGAAGAACGCCCGGCGCGCCAGCGTGGCCCGGTGCGCGTGGTAGTCCCGGCGGACGGTCGCCGCGTCCCGGCTCACGGCCCCGAGATACCGGGCGCCCTCGGCACTCCGGCCGCCCGCGAACAGCGCGGAGCGCAGCGGCACCAGGTCGTACCCGTACGCCTTCTCGAACGTGGCCGCGAAGTCCCGCCCCCAGGTCGGCATCGGCGGCAGCTCGTCCTGGAAGAACCCGGGGATGACCGTGCCGAACCAGTGCCCCACCTGGCGCTCCAGCTCGCCGTGCACCTGGTCGAGCAGGGCCGCGCACGCCTCGGTGCCGAAGTAGTCGAAGCCGCTGACCCGCTCCTCGATCACCCCGTGGGCCCCCTGGTGCAGGGCGAGTCCGGCGAAATCGGGGCGTACGGCGGTCAGCCTGCCCTGGAAATTGGCGCCGGAGAAGCCGATCTGGTCGTACATCCACAGGTGGAAGCCCAGCTCGCGCGCGTCCTCGCAGGCGCCGTCCAGCAGCTCGATCCACCGCGGGCTGAGGAAGGGCGGATCGTCGGCGAGCGAGCCGAACATCGGCCCCGTCGGCGCCAGACACATCACCACGGCCTGCCGTACGCCCTGCGAGACCAGCTCCGTCATCTGGCGCCGCAGCCCCCGGCGCGTGACCTTCGCGCCGCTCCACCACCAGAGGGGCAGCGGGGTGTACTCCGGCCCCGGTGCGGTGAACCGGGCCAGCAGCTCGCCCGCGCTCGTGCGGGTGCCCGTGTGCGTCTTCGCGGACCCGCTTGATCCCGGATTCATGCCCGCATTCCTGCCCCTGCTCATGCCGTGGCACGCTCCGCCTCGATCAGCTCCAGCGGCTTGCCGGAGGTATTGGGCATGAAGAAGAACCCGACCACGCCGCTGACCAGCAGGAACAGCGACAGCAGACCGCCCACGACGCCGAGCCCGACCTGTGCGAGCGTCGGTACGAAGAAGCTCCAGACGCCGAGGAACATGCGTGCCACCCCGAAGGTGAAGCCCTGCGCCGTGCCGCGCAGCATGGTGGGGAACAGCTCCTGGCTGAAGACCTTGTAGAACGCCTCGCCCGCGAGCGCGCCGCCCGCGCTGAACAGCACGATGTTGACGATGATCACCGGGATCGTGAACGGCAGGACCAGGAAGAGCGCGTACGCCACGATCTGCAGCACCGAGCCGACGCCCCACAGCATCCTGCGTGTCCCGTGCGCACCGTCCGCATGCCGCATGAACACCAGCACCGTCACCGCGATGCTGATCACGAAGCCCGCGCACGACAGCGCCACGCCCGCCGCCTGGCCCCCGGCGCCCAGCGTCCTGACGAAGTACGGCGTGAAGATGCCCGCCGTACCGGCCGCCAGCCCCCAGAAGACATAGATCGTCCCGGTCCACGCCAGCGCTCGCAGATGGGCCCCGCGGAACAGGCCCCGTACGCCGTGGCACGCGACCGTCCCGGCGGCCGCCGCGGCGGCGGACGCGGCCTGCCAGCGCGGCGACTCGGTGAGCCCCTGGCGCAGCGCCCAGGTGATCAGGGCGACGACGAGCAGATGGAGGAAGACGATCCGGATGCCCAGCAGTCCCAGCGGGGCGAGCACCAGGGCCAGCAGCAGGACCACCACGGGCCCCAGCGACCAGGCCACCTGGGTGAAACCGAGCAGCCTGCCGCGCGACTTCGGCGGCGAGAACTCGCCGACCAGCGCCAGTGAGGTGGGCACGTCCGCGCCGACCGCCACCCCGATGACGAAGACCCCGAGGAAGAGCATGAGGGAGTCGAAGGAGAGCGCGACACAGAGCACCCCCGCCGCGTACACCAGCAGGTCGTACTTGTAGATGCGCTTACGGCCGAGACGGTCACCCAGCCGGCCCCCGATGAACGCGCCGATCGCGCAGCCGACCGCGTTCGGGCCGATCGCGGCGAGCGCGCCCACCACCGTGCTGCTCAGCTCCAGATACGTCTGGAACAGGGCCAGCCCGGCGCCGAGGGCCACGATCGATCCCGCGTCCAGGTAGGACGCCATACCGGCCAGGACGGACCATCTCCACTGCTGGGAGCTGACCTCCTCCCGGCCGACGGCTTCGCCAGGGGCAGCGCCGACCGTCCGCTGGGCCATGGCTGTTCCTCCTACACGACGTTGTGCCGGGGGGATTTCGGGGCCGGTTGGACCGTACGAGTGGTGTTCATCCGAAGAACTGCGAAGCGGCGGCGTAGCTCCTGGGTTTCTCAAGATGCGTACACATCATGAGGAAGGTATGTAGATCGCCCCGACCGAAAGCGCAACTCGAAGCTCATCCGAACGCGAAGCAACAGCAGATCCGAAGCTCGATCGAAAGCGAGGGGTCATGGCCGCCTTCAAGGTCAAGAAACTGTGGACCGTCTTCCTCACCGCGTTCTTCGCGGTGCTCGCCTCCCTGGGGCTCACCACCCCGGCCACCGCCGCCGCCCGTGGCGCCCAGCAGCCGGCCGACCGGTCCGGCGCCGACACCGCCGGCCGGCCGGCGCAGTCGCCCGCCGCCGCGCACCGGGCCGCCGCGTCCGTACCGGCGGCCAGATCGGCGGTACCCAGGGCGACCGTGCCCCGGGCCCTGCCGCGGGCCCGCTCCCTGCCGCCCACGATCAAGCAGCGCATCCGTGCCGAGGCGCACGGGTCGTCACCGTCGGTCCGTCACCTGCCGGCCCTCGCGGTGCCGGACGGTGAAGGCGTTCACTCCGGTGCCGGTGCCGGTGCCGGTGCCGGTGCAAGTGCCCGCTCGGACGCCTATTTCGCCGCCCACGGTGACACCCGCCCGGACGCCTCCTCCGGTGCCTACGCTGACGCCCGTCCGGACACCCGCTCGGACTCGGACGGCCGGCCCGGCGCCCGTGCCGCCGCGGCACTCGTCGCGGCGTGAGGCGCTCGTACGGTCCGGGTGGTCAGGGACGGTCGTCCCGGTTCCGGTCCCGGTCCCGCTCCGCGGCCTCCGCGTCGTCCTGCTTCGCCTGTACCTCGGCGTCGAGCGGATCGACCACATGGCTGCCCTCCAGGGGACTGCCGTCCACCGATGTCAGCGGGGCGCGCTCCGAGACCTCCGTGGCGGCCGGCGGCTCGACCAGCCAGTCCGGGTTCGCCTGCTTGTCCCACCACTTCCACGCCGCGAAAGCTCCACCGGCCACCACACCGGCGACCGCGAGGCCCTTGGCGATCCGGCCGGCCCTGGCCCGGCGCTCGTGCTTGCGCACCAGCTTCCGGATCTCCTTCGGGGTGACCTGTCCGCGCAGGGCGGCCAGCGCCGCAACCGAACGCGCCGCGGCCTGCTCCGCCACCGGCTGGGCCGTGGCCACCGCCAGACCGACCCGTGGCACCGTGTAGTCCGCCGCCTGACGGGCGGCCCTGCGGGTGCGTACGGCGGCACGGTGAGCCGCGTCATCGACCTTCGGGGGTACCCGGGGCGCTACATGGGCTCCGTACTGAACACGAGCCTGCTCGGCGGCTTTCGAGACCGCCGGCGCGAGCCGTACCCGTGCCTCGCGGGCGTACAGCGCCGCTTGTTCCTTGGCCAGAGTGGCCTGCTCCTTTGCCGTGCCGGCGTAAGGGGCCACCGCTTCCGCGGCGTGCTGCACGCTGTCCTTCGCCGAACCGGTAGCGGCGAGCACGCTGTCCATGCGGGTCACAGGATCATCCTCCTCGGTGGCGTTCCGTATGTCGCCTGTCCACCCTTTTCGAAATCATGCCTGCCGGTGACGATCCCGGCACGCTTTACGGGCATCCGTGTCATTCCGGGCGTCCGTCCCTTCGGCATGCCCGACGGGCCGTCTGAACCCGCCCTCCGGCCCTGACTTCCGGACCTTCCCCGGGACCTGCCGTCCGCAGCCGCGTTCCGCCGCTGCTTCCGTGCGAGGATCGTGCACGTCAGCGACGACTCACGGAAGGCACATCGTGGCCGAGCAGCTTTACGCCACCCTCAAGACCAGCCAGGGCGACATCGAGCTGCGGCTTCTGCCGTACCACGCGCCCAAGACGGTCAAGAACTTCGTCGAACTGGCCCAGGGCGAACGGGAGTGGACCCATCCGGCGACCGGCCGGAAGACGACGGACCCGCTCTACGACGGCACGGTCTTCCACCGCGTGATGAAGGGCTTCATGATCCAGGGCGGTGACCCCCTGGGCAACGGCACCGGCGGTCCGGGGTACGAGTTCGCGGACGAGTTCCACCCCGAGCTGGCCTTCGACAAGCCGTACCTGCTGGCGATGGCCAACGCGGGACCGGGGACCAATGGCTCGCAGTTCTTCATCACCGTCTCGCCGACCGACTGGCTGAACCGCAAGCACACCATCTTCGGTGAGGTCAGCGGCGCCGCGAGCAAGAAGGTCGTCGACGCGATCATCTCCGTCCCGACCAACCCGGGCACCCACCGTCCGCTCCAGGACGTCGTGATCGAATCGGTCGTCGTCGAGACCCGCTGAACCACCGGCCCCCGTGCCGACCCGCCGCCGACGGGTTTCCGCACTCCGGGAACCTTCCCGCCCTGCCCGTCCGTAGTGGTTACATACCGGACGGGCGGGGCGGTGCGCTGCGTACCGCCCGCCGCCACGAAGACCGAGGGGACCGATGGACCAGCCGCCAGGAGGCCGCGGAGGCCAGGACCAGCCCGCCGTCACCGACGGCCCGCCGAGCTGCTACCGCCATCCCGGCCGGGAGACGGGCATAAGCTGCACGCGCTGCGACCGGCCCATCTGCCCGGAGTGCATGATCAGCGCCTCGGTCGGGTTCCAGTGCCCCGAGTGTGTCCGACAGGGATCCGGTACGGGCCACGGCGCCACCGCCAACCTGCCGCGCACCCTCGCGGGCGGCACCGTCGCCGCCGACCCGCGGCTGCTCACCAAGATCCTGCTCGGTATCAACGTCGCCGTCTTCGTCGCCGTCCTCGCCGTGGGCGGCAACCGGCTCGTCATCGACCTCGGGCTCATCGGCGGCGCCTACAGCTCGGGCCAGGTCATCGGTGTCGCGGACGGCGAGTGGTACCGGCTGGTCACCTCGATGTTCCTGCACCAGGAGGTGTGGCACATCGCCTTCAACATGCTGGGCCTGTGGTGGCTCGGCGGTCCGCTGGAAGCCGCGCTCGGGCGCGCCCGCTTTCTGGCGCTCTACCTGCTCTCCGGGCTGGCCGGCAGCGCGCTCACCTATCTGATCGCCGCGCCCACCCAGCTCTCGCTGGGCGCGTCGGGTGCCATCTGGGGGCTGCTCGGCGCCACCGCCGTGCTGATGCGCCGGCTCAACTACGACATGCGGCCGGTCCTCGCCCTGCTGGCGCTGAACCTGCTCTTCACCTTCACCTGGAGCGGTATCGCCTGGGAGGCCCATATCGGCGGCCTGGTCGCCGGCGTCGCGATCGCCATAGGGATGGTCCACGCGCCCCGGGCACACCGGGCGGTGGTGCAGTACGGGACGTGCGCGCTGGTGCTGCTGGTGACGGTCGGGATCGTCGTGGCCCGGACGATGCAGCTCACCTGAAGCGCGCCGAAGGCTCAGCCGGGGCTCAGCGGGGGCTCACCTGAGGCCAGTTGTCCACAGAGTGTGCCGGATCTTGTGCATCGTGTGGGGAACATGCGTGCCCCTTGTCGCCGGTACGGGTTTGACCAGCGGAGACAAGGGGCTGTCACATGATCGGAGGGACCGGATCGGTCACACCGGTGTCAACGACCCGCGGGGTTATCCACAGATCTTCTGACCTTTTCCCCTGCCTGTGGATAACAATGTGGACAAGCGTGGGGAGAGCTTGACGGGAAGCGGCCGGGCCGCTACTTCCACTGGGTGGAGACGCCGAAGCCGGCCGCGATGAAGCCGAACCCGACCACGATGTTCCAGTTCCCGAAGCTCTTCATCGGGAGATCGCCCTCGGTCACGTAGAAGACGACGATCCACGCCAGCCCGAGCAGGAACAGGGCCAGCATGACCGGAGCCACCCAGCTGCGGTTGGTGAGCCTTATGGCGGTCGCCTCCTTCGCCGCCGGGGGCGGTGTGAAGTCGGCCTTCTTGCGGATACGTGACTTCGGCACGAGGGACTCTCCTGTCGATGCGCTGCGTGACCGCGCAGGGGACTGTTAACGGGTCCCGGGGCGGAGAGCAGGGGGAACCGCCGCCCCCGGGCGTCCGTTAGCGTAGTGCTTCCGCGGCGCCTAAGGAGATAAGGGTACGTTGAGCAATTCAGCCGACTCTCCCCCAGGGCCGGTGAACCGGCCGGACGAACAGCCGGGAAACCCGCCGGGCCGCCGGTCACGGATACGCCCCGTCCGGGGCCTCACGGCCGCCGTCTTCGCCCTCGCCGGGCTGATCTTCGTGACGAGCTTCAACACGGCCAAGGGCACCAACATCCGTACGGACACCTCGCTCCTCAAGCTCTCCGACCTGATCCACGAACGCGACCGGAAGAACGCCGAGCTGGGCGACACCACCGCCGCGATACGGCGGGAGAACGACCGGCTCGTCAGCCGCGACCACGGCACCTCCGAGGCGGAGAACGCCGAGCTGCGTGCCCTGGAGAGCGCCGCGGGCACCAAGGAGGTCACGGGCCCCGGCCTCACCGTCACCCTCGACGACGCCCCGCCCAACGCCACCGCCAACCCCGGCTACCCCGAACCGCAGCCCAACGACCTCGTCATCCACCAGCAGGACCTCCAGGCCGTGGTGAACGCGCTGTGGCAGGGCGGCGCCGAGGGCATCCGCGTCATGGACCAGCGGCTGATCTCCACCAGCGCCGTCCGGTGCGTGGGCAACACCCTGATCCTTCAGGGCCGCGTCTACTCCCCGCCGTACCGGATCACGGCCGTCGGCGACCGGACCAAGCTCCGCAAGGCGCTCGACAACTCGCCCGCGATCCAGAACTACGAGCTGTACGTGAAGGCGTACGGACTCGGCTGGAAAGTCGATGAGCTGCGCAAAGAGACACTCCCCGGCTACTCCGGCACGGTCGACCTGCACTACGCGACGCCCGCGGACGACGGGGACGAGTGACGAAGAGCAAGCCCGGAACCTCCGCGCAGCTGGCTCATCACCGCCCACGTGCCCCCGCGGCCCTTTAGTCTGGTGCCGTACCGCCTGGTGCGGTACCGAACGGAAGGGACAGCATGTACGGCTGGATCTGGCGTCATCTGCCGGGCAACGCATTGGTACGGGCGGCGATCTCGCTCGTGTTGGCGCTCGCCGTCGTCTACGCGCTGTTCCAGTACGTCTTCCCGTGGGCGGAGCCGCTGCTGCCGTTCAACGACGTGACGGTCGACGGAGCGGGGGCGGCCCGATGAGCGCGCGGATCCTGGTCGTGGACAACTACGACAGCTTCGTCTTCAACCTCGTCCAGTACCTCTACCAGCTCGGGGCCGAGTGCGAGGTCCTGCGCAACGACGAGGTGGCCACCTCGCACGCCGAGGACGGCTTCGACGGCGTCCTGCTCTCCCCGGGCCCCGGCACCCCCGAACAGGCCGGTGTCTGCGTCGAGATGGTGCGCCACTGCGCCGGGATCGGCCTGCCCGTCTTCGGCGTCTGCCTCGGCATGCAGTCGATGGCCGTGGCGTACGGCGGCGTCGTCGGGCGGGCGCCCGAGCTGCTGCACGGCAAGACGTCGCTCGTCACGCACGAGGGCAGGGGCGTCTTCGCCGGGCTGCCCTCGCCGTTCACCGCGACCCGCTACCACTCGCTCGCGGCCGAACCGGCCGAACTGCCGGCCGAGCTGGAGGTCACGGCGCGGACCGAGGACGGGATCATCATGGGGGTACGCCACCGTGAACTGCCCGTCGAGGGCGTGCAGTTCCATCCGGAGTCGGTGCTCACCGAGCACGGCCACCTGATGCTGGCCAACTGGCTGGCGCAGTGCGGCGATCCGGGCGCCGTGGACCGCTCGACGGGACTGGCGCCGGTGGTGGGCAAGGCGCTCGCGTGACCCCACCGCGCCCCGAACACGGCGCCGGTCACGGGTCCGCGTACGAGCCGGAGGGATACGGACCGGGCAGATACGGACCGGACGGGTTCCAGCCGGGTCCGTACGGGGACACCCGCGCGTTCGAGGCGGCGGTGGACGGCCTCGCCGACCCGCTGAACGACCCCCTCCCGGGGCAGGGTGCCCCGGAACAGCGACAGCCCCCGGAGCGGCGGCAGGGGCGGCACAGGGGCCCGCGGCGCGACGAGCCCCCGGCGCCGGGACCCGGGCGCCCGCCGGCGCCCGCGCAGGGGGCCGCGGCCGGGCCCGAGTGGTCCGGGGACTACTACCGGCAGTACGCGGCGGAGCCGCCACGGCCGCTGTACGACGGCGGGGCACCCGCGGCCCCGGCACCGCAGCAGGCGCTGCCCCACCCGGATCCGGCCCCGGCACCCGGCTCCATATCCACAGCCGGCGTGGCGGAGTTCGCGACGCAGCAGATGTCCGTGGTGGAGCCCGTGCCGGGCCCGGGACCGCTGCCGGCGGCCGTGCCCGTACCGGCGGCGACCGAGCCCCGTACCGGCGGCCGTGCGGAGCGCCGGAGAGCGGCGGCCAAAGGCGGCGGCAGGGGCCGCAGACGCGCCGAGGCGCCGGAGGACGAGGACACACCGGAAAGCGGCGGAAACGGCCGTAGCGGCCGGAACGAGGCGCAGCGGACGCCCCCGGGCCCGGCGTCGGCGGCGGCGTCCTCCCGGCCGCTCTCCCGGCTGGAGGCGCGGCGGGCGGCGCGCGCCCTCAAGGAGAGCCCCGCGGTGATCGCGAGCCGGGCGATCGGTGAGCTGTTCATCAGCTTCGGTGTGCTGATGCTGCTGTTCGTCACGTACCAGCTGTGGTGGACGAACATCCGGGCCGACCAGATCGCCGGCAAGGAGACGAACAAGATCCAGAGCAACTGGGCGGAGGGACGGCAGCCCGGGACCTTCGCGCCCGGTCAGGGCTTCGCCATCATGCACATCCCGAAGCTGGACGTCGTCGTGCCGATCGCGGAGGGCATCAGCAAGGCGAAGGTCCTGGACCAGGGCATGGTCGGCCATTACGCGGAGGGCACGCTCAAGACGGCGATGCCCTCCGACAAACAGGGCAACTTCGCGGTGGCCGGGCACCGCAACACCCATGGTGAGCCGTTCCGTTACATCAACCGGCTGCAGCCCGGGGACGAGATCATCGTCGAGACGCAGAACGCGTACTACACGTACGACATGACGAGCATTCTGCCGCAGACCCCGCCGTCGAACGTGAGCGTGATCACTCCGGTGCCGCCGGGATCCGGGTTCACCAAGCCCGGCCGCTACATCACGCTGACGACGTGCACCCCGGAGTTCACCAGTACCTACCGCATGATCGTGTGGGGCAAGATGGTGGAGGAACGGCCGCGCAGCAAGGGGAAGCCGGACGCGCTCGTCGGCTGAGACCCTCGGGGACCCTTGCGAGGCCCGACCGACGAACGAGCGGCCGGAATCACGACAGGGAAACGGGGACGGGTGCCGTGGCAGCGAGTACCGGGCACGAGGAACAGGCCCAGGAACAGGAACGCGACCCGGACCGGGACCCGGCGCCCGCCCCGGTCCGCCGCCCCCGGGGCCGGGTGGCCGCCGCAGTCAGCGTCTTCGGCGAGCTGCTCATCACCGCGGGGGTGGTGCTGGGCCTCTTCGTCGTCTACTCGCTGTGGTGGACGAACGTGCTGGCCGACCGTGCGGCGGACCGGCAGAGCGACGACGTACGGCACAACTGGGCGCGTGAGGCGACCGGTGGCGGCCCCAAGAGCTTCGACCCGGCGGACGGCATCGGCTTTCTGCACGTCCCGGCGATGGGCGGCAGCGAGGTGCTGGTGAAGAAGGGCACGAGTACGTCCCTGCTGAACGACGGCGTCGCGGGGTACTACACGGATCCGGTCAAGTCGGCGCTGCCCTGGGACGAGAAGGGCAACTTCACGCTGGCGGCCCACCGGGACGGGCACGGGGCGCGGTTCCACAACATCCACAAGATCAGGACGGGTGACGCGGTCGTCTTCGAGACGCGGGACACCTGGTACGTCTACAAGGTCTACAAGGACCTTCCGAAGACCTCGAAGTACAACGTGGACGTGCTGTCACCGGTGCCCAAGGAGTCGGGGAAGACCAAGCCGGGCCGCTACCTGACACTGACGACCTGCACGCCCGTCTACACCTCGGACTACCGCTACATCGTCTGGGCCGAGCTGGAGCGTACGGAGAAGGTCGACAAGGAGCGCACACCCCCGCCGGAGCTGCGCTGACGCCGGTCACGGCCGGGGGACTGCCGGACGGCCGCAGACACGCGCACTGCCCCGGTACCCATGAGGTGGGTACCGGGGCAGTGCGCTGAGCCGTTGAGCTGAGGTGGCGGGCCGGGGCGCCGGTGTCCGGCTACTGGTCCCCGTTGCGGAAGCCGGACTGGCCGGCGATGAAGCCGCCGCCGTTGTTGTTGCCGCCGTTGTCCCCTCCGTTGTTGCCTCCGTTGTTGCCGTTGTTCCCGCCGCCGAAGGTGGTCAGGGTGACCGTGTCGCCCTTGTTCACTTCCTGGCCGGGGCGCGGGTCGCTGTTGATGACGATGGCGTTGTCGTCGTTGGACGAGCCGCCCGCGACCGCGACGTTCAGGCCCTGGCCCTGGAGGGTGCCCCTGACCTCGCCGAGCCGCTTTCCGGCGAGGATGTCCGCGGGGATGGTCACCTTCTCCTGCTGGGGCCCCTTGGAGACGTCCAGGGTGATGGTGGCGCCCTTGGCGGCCTTGGTGTCGCCCGGCGGGTCCTGCTTGACGACGGTGCCCGGGGGCTGGTCGGAGTCGACCGGGTTGCGGACGACCACGAATTCGAGCGTCTTGAGCTGCGCCTCGGCGTCGTCCACGGCGTTGGTGGTCACGTTCGGGACAGGGATCAGGGTGTTCGTGGCGATCGTCAGCGTGACCGTGGAGTTCTTCTCGGCCTGGGTGTTGCCCTCGGGGTCCTGGGAGAGCACCGTGCCGGCGTCCCGGTCGGACTCCTCCTCCTTGTAGTCGACCTTGAAGCCCTTGTTCTCCAGCTGGACGGTCGCCTTGTCCTTCTGCTTGTCGGTGACGTCCGGGACCTCGATCTGCGGCGCGCCCTCGGAGACGACGACCTGGATCGTGTTGCCCTTGTCCATCTGGCCGCTCTCGGGCGTCTGGCTGCAGACGGAGCCCTTGGGCTGCTCGCAGCGCTCCGAGCTCGACTGGGCGACCTTCACGGAGGCGTTGTCCGCGAGGGTCTGGGCTTCTTCGAGCGTTTTGCCGACGAGCTGCGGGACCGGCACCTGGCCGGTGTCCTCGCCGCCGCTGCCGTCGAAGAGCCACTTGCCGATGAGGATCGCGCCGACCAGCACCAGGACGCCCGCGACCGCGAGCAGGATGGTCGACGTGTTGGACTTCTTCGGCTGCTGGCGGCGGCGGGCGGGGCGGTCGTCGTACCCGCCGAAGCCGCCGTCGTCCGGGTTGACCGGCGGGAGCATCGAGGTCTGGCCGGCCGGGTCGCCCGCGCGCATCGCCGTGGTCGGCTGGTCGGCGCCGTAACCGCCGCCGTAGCCGACCGCGCCCATGGCGGCGGTGGCGGCGACGGGCTGGCCGTCGAGGCAGGCCTCGATGTCGGCGCGCATCTCGTCGGCGGACTGGTAGCGGTAGTCCGGGTCCTTGACGAGGGCCTTGAGGACGATCGCGTCCATCTCGGGCGTGATCTCGGGGTCGAAGACGCTGGGCGTCTGCGGCTCTTCCCGTACGTGCTGATAGGCGACGGCGACCGGGGAGTCGCCGATGAACGGCGGCCGGACCGTGAGGAGTTCGTAGAGCAGGCAGCCGGTGGAGTAGAGGTCGGAGCGCGCGTCGACCTGTTCGCCCTTGGCCTGCTCCGGGGAGAGGTACTGGGCGGTGCCGATGACCGCCGAGGTCTGGGTCATCGTCATGCCGGAGTCGCCCATGGCGCGGGCGATGCCGAAGTCCATGACCTTGACCTGGCCGGTGCGCGTCAGCATGACGTTGGCCGGCTTGATGTCGCGGTGGACGATCCCGTTGCGGTGGGAGTACTCCAGCGCCTGGAGGATGCCCACGGTCATCTCCAGCGTGCGCTCCGGCAGCAGTCTGCGTCCGGAGTGCAGCAGCTCGCGGAGGGTGGAGCCGTCGACGTGCTCCATCACGATGTACGGGAGGGAGACCCCGTCGACGTAGTCCTCGCCGGTGTCGTAGACCGCGACGATGGCCGGGTGGTTGAGCGAGGCCGCCGACTGGGCCTCTCTGCGGAACCGGGCCTGGAAGGACGGGTCGCGGGCCAGGTCGGCCCGCAGGGTCTTGACGGCCACGGAGCGGCCGAGCCGGGTGTCATGGGCGAGGTAGACCTCCGCCATGCCACCACGACCGAGCACCGAGCCCAGTTCGTACCGGCCGCCGAGGCGACGCGCCTCTTCCATAACGTTCCAGCCCTCTCCGTCAGTCCCGACCGCACCGGCGAGTGGTCCGGCGGTGTGCTGTTCGCGCCTACGCTACCGGGCACGTCGTATGAGGTTGGCCCGTAACGGTGAGCTGATATACGACCGGTATCGCATTGTGCGGGTATGGACGTGCGTCGTGACGGGCGTCACTTCTTGCTGTCGATGACCGCCTTCATCACGTCCTTGGCGATGGGGGCCGCGAGGCCACCACCGGAGATGTCGTCACGGCTGGCATCGCTGTCGGCGACGACGACAGCGACGGCAACCGGGGAGCCGTCACCCGTCTTGGCGTACGAGATGAACCACGCGTACGGGTTCTTGCTGTTGTTCTCGCCGTGCTGGGCGGTGCCGGTCTTCCCGCCTACTGTGACGTTCGGGATCTTGGCGTTGGTTCCCGTGCCCTCGTCGACGACGGTCTCCATGATGCTCTGGAGCTTCTGGGCGTTCTCCTGCGAGAGGGGCCGGCTCAGCTCCTCGGGCTCGGTCTTGCTGAGCACATCGACGCCCGGGGTCTCCAGACGGTCGACCATGTACGGCTTCATCAGCTTGCCGTCGTTGGCGACCGCCGCGGCGATCATGGCCATCTGGAGGGGTGTGGCGCGGGTGTCGAACTGGCCGATGGAGGAGAGCGCCGTCTGCGAGCTGTTCATCTCCTCGGGGAACGCCGAGGCCGCCGCGCGGACCGGGACGAACTGCTCCTCGTTGAAGCCGAACTTCTTCGCGGTCTCCAGCATCTTCTCTTTGGTCAGGTCCGAACCCAGCTTGCCGAAGACGGTGTTGCAGGAGTAGCGCAGGGCCACCCGGAGCGTGGCGTCCTTGCAGGGGATGTTGCCCTCGTTCGGGAGCGGGGTGGTCGTCCCGGGCATGATCCAGGGGAGCGGCGTTTCGGTGGGGGCGTCGACGTCGCTGACCTTGCCGTGCTCCAGGGCGGCGGCGGCGGTCAGCACCTTGAAGGTGGAGCCCGGCGGGTAGGTCTCGCGCAGCGCCCGGTTGAGCATCGGGTCGTCGGGGTTCTTCTTCTTGTCGAGGGCGACCCAGGCTTCCGAGTCCTTCTCCGAGTTGCCGGCGAAGGTGGACGGGTCGTAGCTGGGGGTGGAGGCCAGCGCGAGGATCTTGCCGGTCGCCGGTTCGATCGCGGCGACGGCGCCCTTCTTCTTGCCGAGGCCCTCGTACGCGGCCTTCTGGGCGGCGCTGCTGAGCGTCGTGACGACGTTGCCGCCCTTCTTCTCGTCGCCGGTGAACATCGACATGGTCCGGTCGAAGAAGAGCCGGTCGTCGTTGCCGGTCAGGACGCCGTCCTCGATGGACTCGATCTGGGTGGCGCCGAAGGCCTGCGAGGCGAAGCCGGTGACGGGCGCCCACATCGCGCCGTCAGTGTAGGTGCGCTTGTACGTGAAGTCGGTGTCGTCGGTCTTGGCGGAGCCGGTTATGGGCTTGCCGTCGACGATGATGTTGCCCCGTGCGTTGCTGTACCGCTCGATCTGCACCCGGCGGTTGAACTCGTGCGAGGTGAGTTCGCTGGAGCGTACGAAGCCGAGCCAGTTCTCCCGGATCAGCAGGGCGAGCATGAGGAGCCCGCAGAAGATGGCGATACGGCGCAGGGGCTTGTTCACGGTCGGACCACCTGGGTCATCTCGGCGTCGGGGGACGGGGCGGGGGCCGGGGCGGGTCGGCGCGCGGTGTCGCTGATGCGGATGAGGATGCCGATCAGGGCCCAGTTGGCGAGGACGGAGGAGCCGCCGTACGCGACGAACGGCATGGTCATACCGGTCAGCGGGATGAGTCCCATGACGCCGCCGGCGACGACGAAGACCTGGATGGCGAAGGCGCTGGAGAGCCCGATGGCGAGGAGCTTGCCGAAGGGGTCGCGGGCGGCGAGGGCGGTACGTACACCACGCTCGATGATCAGCGCGTAGATCATCAGGACGGCCATGGTGCCGGCCAGACCCAGTTCCTCGCCGATGGTGGTGAGGATGAAGTCGGCGTTGGCGGCGAAGCCGATGAGGTCGGAGTTGCCCTGGCCGAGCCCCGTGCCGAGAGTGCCGCCGGAGCCGAAGGAGAGCAGGGCCTGGCCGATCTGCTCGCAGGCGCCGCTGTCCTTGTAGCAGGCGAAGGGGTCGAGCCAGGCCTCGACGCGGGACTGGACGTGCGACTCGAAGGAGGCGACGCCGACGGCCCCGCCGACCGACATCAGCAGCCCGAAGACGATCCAGCTGGTCCGCTCGGTGGCGACGTACAGCATCACCACGAAGAGGCCGAAGAAGAGCAGGGAGGTACCGAGGTCGGTCTCGAAGACCAGGATCAGGATCGAGATGGCCCAGATACCGAGGATGGGGCCCAGGTCGCGGCCTCGGGGCAGGTAGAGGCCCATGAAGCGGCGGCTGGCGAGGGCCAGGGCGTCCCGCTTGACCATCAGGTAGCCGGAGAAGAAGACCGCGATGATGATCTTCGCGAACTCGCCGGGCTGGATGGAGCCGAGGCCGGGGAGGGTGATCCAGATCTTGGCGCCGTTGATGGCGGGGAAGAACATCGGCAGGACCAGCAGGAAGAGCGCCAGAGCCATCGAGATGTACGTGTAGCGCTGCAGGACGCGGTGGTCCTTGAGCAGGACCAGTACCCCGACGAAGAGCGCGACGCCGACCGCGGAGTTGAGGAGCTGGCCGGGGGCGTCCGGGCTGTACGAGCCGAAGAGGATCTCGGCCCGCTTGATCAGCCGCGGCGACTGGTCCAGCCGCCAGATCAGCACCAGCCCGAGGCCGTTGAGGAGCGTCGCCAGCGGCAGGAACAGCGGATCGGCGTACGGGGCGAACTTGCGCACCACGAGGTGCGCGACGCCCGCGAGCAGGCTGAGCCCGGCGCCGTAGCCGAGCATGCCCGCGGGGACCTTGCCGTCCATGGCCAGCCCCACGTTCAGATACGCGAACACGGGGATGGCTACGGCGAAGGCGAGCAGGACGAGCTCGGTGTTGCGGCGGCTCGGTGCTTCGATCGCGCCGATGGTGGTCGTGTTGGTGACAACGCTCATGGTGGTGAAGGGCCCCCTACGGCCGGCTACTGCTGCTTACCGCAGTTCGAGGCCACTTTCTGCTCCTCTTCCGAGAGGCTGGGGCCTGGAGTGGGAGTCGCGGCTTTCGGGTTGACGGTGGACTGCGTGAGAGGCGTACCGGTCGTACCGCCGGCCTCTCCCTCACCTGTGACCACATTGGACTCTTGGTCGGCGGTGCGGCGCTGCTCTTCCTTCTTGCACGCCGACGCCTGGGTGGCGAGTTCCTCGATCTTCTTCCTGCCGTTGGCGAGGCTGCCTTCGGCGATGGTGTCCTCCACCTGCTTGCGCTGGTACGGAGGGAGGTACTTGAGTTCGATCTCGGGGTGGTCCTTCTCGACCTTCGAGAGCGAGAGCCAGGCGAGGTCCTGGCTGATGCCCCGGTAGAGGGCGACGTGCTGGTCGCTGGCGCCTACGTAGTACTGCGTCTGGGTCCAGCGGTAGCCGCTGTACAGACCGCCGCCGACGACGGCCAGGGCGAGCACGGAGTAGAGAGATCTTTTGAGCCACCGGTGGCGCGGGCGCTCCTTGACGAAGCCGTCCGAGGCGCTGTCGTACGCGCCGAAGCCGTCGGAGCCGCTGCCGGGCGGCATCGCGCCGTACCCGTAGTCGGTGTCGTCGCCGCTGCCGGGCGGGCCGAAGCTGCCCGCGGCCTGCGGGGGTACGGAGCGGCCGAGGCCGGCGGCGCGGCCGGCCGGGGTCTGCATCGCCGCGGCGTTCTCGGCGGAGTTCAGCGGGAGCTGGTTCTCGGCGACGGCGCCGACGACGACGGGGGTGTCGTTGAGCTGTCCCGCCAGGGTGTCGTTGGCCTCGGCGTCCAGGACGTCGGCGACGATGCAGGTGATGTTGTCGGGTCCGCCGCCGCGCAGGGCGAGCTGGATGAGGGCCTGGATGGTCTCCTGGGGGCCCTGGTAGCCGGCGAGGGTCTCTTCCATCGTCTGGTGCGAGACCACGCCGGAGAGGCCGTCCGAGCAGATCAGGTAGCGGTCGCCGGCGCGGACCTCACGGATGGAGAGATCGGGCTCGACGTGGTCGCCGCTGCCCAGCGCGCGCATCAGCAGGGAGCGCTGCGGGTGGGTGGTGGCCTCTTCCTCGGTGATCCGGCCCTCGTCGACCAGCCGCTGCACCCAGGTGTGGTCCTGGGTGATCTGGGTCAGTACGCCGTCGCGCAGGAGGTACGCGCGGGAGTCCCCGACATGGACGAGGCCGAGCCGCTGGCCGGTCCACAGGAGGGCGGTGAGCGTGGTGCCCATGCCCTCCAGCTGGGGGTCCTCCTCGACCATGACGCGGAGCTGGTCGTTGGCGCGCTGCACCGCGGAACCGAGCGAGGTGAGGAGGTCGGAGCCCGGTACGTCGTCGTCGAGCTGCACGAGGGTGGAGATCACCTCGGACGAGGCGACCTCTCCGGCCGCCTGGCCGCCCATGCCGTCGGCGATGGCCAGCAGCCGGGGGCCGGCATAGCCGGAGTCCTCGTTCCCCTCCCGGATCATTCCTTTGTGCGACCCGGCGGCGAAACGCAGAGACAGACTCATGCGCACCTCGCCCGTCGGCTCGCCGGTCGACTGTCGCGCCAGCCGGTCTCGAGCCACACTGCCCACCCTCCGGTCGGGAGCCTGCTGCGGTCCGCTGTGGGGACCGTCGCGGCTCGCTCGCTCCGCTCGCTCATTGTCGTACTACTTCCGCAGCTCGATGACGGTCTTTCCGATGCGGATCGGAGCGCCCAGTGCGATCGGCTGCGGGGTCGTGAGCCGGGTCCGGTCGAGATACGTGCCGTTGGTGGACCCGAGGTCCTCGACGATCCATTGACCGTCACGGTCCGGGTAGATCCTGGCATGCCTGCTGGACGCGTAGTCGTCGTCCAGCACGATGGTCGAATCGTGGGCGCGGCCCAGCGTGATCGTCTGTCCCTGGAGCGCCACCGTGGTGCCGGTGAGGCTTCCTTCGGAGACGACCAGCTTGGTGGGTGCTCCCCTGCGCTGCCGGCCCCCCTGCTGCTGTTGCTGGCGCTGCTGGGGCGGCGCCGCGGACTGGCGTCCCTGCTGCGGGCGGGCATCTGCGTTGCGGCGTGAGCCGCGCTGCGTGACGCGTGTTCCGAACAGGTCGCTGCGGATGACCTGTACGGCCACGATCACGAACAGCCACAGAACGGCCAGAAAACCTAGCCGCATGACCGTCAGGGTCAGCTCTGACATTGCCCCCGCTTCACCCTTCGGCTTGCCTGAAAACGATGGTGGTGTTGCCCACGACGATCCGCGAGCCGTCGCGGAGCGTAGCGCGGGTGGTGTGCTGTCCGTCTACCACGATGCCGTTGGTGGACCCGAGGTCCTGGATCGTGGAGGGCGTTCCTGCCCGGATTTCGCAGTGCCTGCGCGAGACCCCGGGGTCGTCGATCCGTACGTCGGCGTCGGTGCTGCGGCCCAGGACGAGAGTGCCGCGGGAGATCTGGTGGCGGGTGCCGTTGATCTCGATCCAGCGGCGCACCTGGCCGTGCGGCAGCGGGCCGGGGCCGGGGCCCGCGGGCCGGCCGCCGGGGCCGCCTGCCGGGCTTCCGGGCGGCGAGGAGGAGGGCATCGGGGGCACGGCGCTGGGCGGGTAGCCGTAGCCGCCAGGGGCGCCCCGGGGAGGCGAGGCGGGGGCCGCCGCGGGGCCGGGACGGCCGGAGGCGCCCACGGGTCCGCCGGGTCCGCCGGGTCCGTCCTGTGACGTACTCGACGCCAGGGTCCGGCTGCGTACCCGGTACAGACCGGTGTCGAGGTCCTCGGCCTTCTCCAGGTGGACCTTGATCGGCCCCATGAAGGTGTACCGCTGCTGCTTCGCGTAGTCGCGGACCAGCCCGGACAGTTCGTCGCCGAGCTGGCCGGAGTACGGGCTGAGCCGCTCGAAGTCCGGTGTGCTCAGCTCCACGATGAAGTCGTTCGGGACGACCGTCCGCTCGCGGTTCCAGATCGTCGCGTTGTTGTCGCACTCGCGTTGGAGGGCACCCGCGATCTCGACGGGCTGGACCTCGGACTTGAACACCTTCGCGAAGGTGCCATTGACCAAACCTTCGAGACGCTGTTCGAAACGCTTCATGACTCCCATGGGGCACCTCCTCCGTCGTTGCCGTCCTGGTACTGCTTACTGATCGTATCCACGCGTCGGGAAATCGGCTGGTTCCCCTTGTCTGCCCCGTCGATGAGTGTCACCTCTCACACGGATCGTAGAGGCGGCCCGACGCCAGTGTCCCGCACCCTGGGTGCACTCAGGAGGAGTGGGTGGCGCCCGTTGTCCGTTCCCTGCTTCCGCGGTCGATCCGTCGAAGGGTCCCGGAAACAAACGGATGTGATTCCACCCTCCGCAGCGTGCTAATCTTCTCGATGTCGCCAGGAGCACACACCAGCTCAACACCAGCAGGTGAAGCACCGGACGACACACCCAATGCGCGGGTGGCGGAATAGGCAGACGCGCTGGATTCAGGTTCCAGTGCCCGAAAGGGCGTGGGGGTTCAACTCCCCCCTCGCGCACAGCGGGTAGTCAGTGACTACCCACAGCGGATTGGTCGAACCCCCGCTCCGGAGATCTTCCGGAGCGGGGGTTCTTCCGTATGCCCGGACGGCGGCGTCGTGCGTGGTCAGGCGGGTGTGGGGCCAGTCTGTACGTGGTCCGGCTCTGTGACGCAGGTTACTGCCGGGCGGCCGGGCGCGGCCCGTTCCGGGGTTTTCCACAGGGGCGGGCACCTGGCCGAAACCGGCGGTACGGTCGTGAGCGGTTGATCTCACACGACGGGTCACGACGGGCAGACGAGTACGGGGGAGGCGGCGCGCCATGGGCGGTGTCGGGTCCGGGACGGCTGGGCCGCGGGCGGCGGGTCCGGCGACGGCGGCCGGAGCGGTACGGATTCCGGAGGTGCCGGGGTTCGCGCCGCGCGCCGTGCGGGCGGAGGCGGACGGCGCGCGGACGCCGAAGGCGCGGGGGCGCGCGCTGCGGGAGCGGGTGCCGCGCTCCTCGCACGCCGCGTGGGCCGCGGTGGCGGGGCGGCCGGACGCGGTGCGGGCCGTCGAGGAATCCGGCCGCGGCCGGGTGGCGAGGCTCACTCCCCTGCGGGTGGGGCGGATGGCCGCGACCCCCTTCGCCTTTCTGCGCGGCTCCGCCGGACTGATGGCCCATGACCTGACGGGCACGCCGGTCACCGGGGTCGGCGCGCAGCTCTGCGGTGACGCGCACGCGGCCAATTTCGGCCTGTACGGGGACGCGCGCGGCCGGCTCGTCATCGATCTCAACGACTTCGACGAGACCGTGGTCGGCCCCTGGGAGTGGGACGTCAAGCGGCTCGCCGCCTCGCTGGTGCTGGCGGGGCGCGAGGCCGGCGCCGACGAGGACACCTGCCGGGGCGCGGCGTACGACGCGGTCGGGGCCTACCGGCGCACGATGCGGCTGCTGGCGAAGCTGCCCGTGCTCGACGCGTGGAACGCCATCGCCGACGAGGAGCTGGTCTCGCACACGGACGCCCGTGATCTCGCCGGCACGCTGGAGCGTGTCTCGGAGAAGGCGCGCAACAACACGAGCGCGCGGTTCGCGGCGAAGTCGACCGAGGCGGTGGACGGCGTGAGCGGGAAGGGCCCCGCCGGGCGGCGCTTCGTGGACGCCCCGCCCGTGCTGCGGCGCGTGCCCGACGAGGAGGCGGCGGCCGTGGCCGCCTCGCTGGAGGAGTATCTGACCACCCTCCCGGCGGACCGGCTGCCGCTGCTCGCGCGGTACGCGATCCACGACGTGGCGTTCCGGGTCGTCGGCACCGGCAGCGTGGGGACTCGGTCGTACGTGGTGCTCCTGCTGGACCACCGGGGGGAGCCGCTCGTACTCCAGGTGAAGGAGGCGCGGCCGTCTGTGCTGCTGCCCCATCTGCCGGCCGTCGGTTTCGAGCCGCCGGAGGTGGCGCACGAGGGGCGGCGCGTGGTCCTCGGCCAGCAGCGGATGCAGGTGGTGAGCGACAACCTGCTGGGGTGGACGACGGTCCTGGGCAGGCCCTATCAGGTGCGCCAGTTCAGGAACCGCAAGGGCAGCGTGGACCCGGCGGCGCTCCCCGCCGACCAGGTCGACGACTACGCCCGGATGACCGGGGCGCTGCTCGCCAGGGCCCACGCGCACAGCGTGGACCCGCGCCTGATCGCCGGGTACTGCGGCAGGAACGAGGAACTGGACGCGGCCGTGGCGGAGTTCGCGGTGGCGTACGCGGACCGCACGGAGGCGGACCACTCGGAGCTGCTCGCGGCGGTGCGCGGTGGGCGGATCTCCGCCGAACTGGGCGTCTGAGCGGCCGGTACGGGCGCCCCGGGGGCCGGGGAGGGACGGGGGCAGGCGGATCCGCCCGTAGGCTGGGCGGGTGATGCACGACGCCCCTGGGGAGCCGACGATCCGTAACGACGACGAGCAGGACGTACGAGACGTGCCGGACGCCACCGCTTCGGTGCCGGACGCCACCGAAGCGTCCGACCCGCGCCCCGAGGCGCGCCTGGAGCGGGCCGTGCGCGCCGCCGAGCAGGCGCTGATCGAGTTCGAGATCGCCCTGGAGACGTTCCGGATCGAGGTCGAGAACTTCTCCCGGCTGCACCACCAGCGGCTCGGCCCGATGTACGCCCGGCTCGACGAGCTGGACGCGCTGATCGCGGAGGCCCGCGCCACCCGCTCGGGCGACCCGGAGGATCTGCGCAAGGCCCGTGAGGCGCGCGCGATGGTGCAGCCGATGCCGGGCGTGGAGGAGCTGTTCCACGATTGGCTCGATTCCGACGGTCTGTCGCCGGAGGCCTCGGCGATGCTCACGGACCGGCCCGTCCGCCCGCCCAAGCGGATCCGGCCGAGCGACGAGGCGCGCAAGCTCTACCGGGACCTGGTGCGCAAGTCGCACCCGGATCTCGCGCAGGACGACCGGGAGCGCTCGCGCCGTGAGGAATTCCTCACGCGGGTCAACTCCGCGTACGGGCGCGGGGACGAGGCGCAGCTGCTGGAGCTGGCCGCCGAGTGGGCGGCGGGGCCCGCGCCGCGGCCGGCCGAGCTGAGCGAGAGCGAGGAGCTCTACGCCCGGCTGGAGTGGCTGTCGCAGCGCAAGGAGACGCTGACGCTGGTCGCCCAGGAGCTGGAGCAGGGCGCGATCGGCGCCATGCTCAGGATGGCTCCGGACGATCCGGACCGGCTGCTGGAGGAGATCGCGGAGCAGCTGCTCGCGGAGGTCTCCGGGCGTGAGGCGGAGCTCGCCAGACTGGTGGAGTAGATTCCGGAGCCCGGGTC
Source organism: Streptomyces sp. NPDC056987 (assembly GCF_042673865.1). Taxonomy (NCBI): domain Bacteria; kingdom Bacillati; phylum Actinomycetota; class Actinomycetes; order Kitasatosporales; family Streptomycetaceae; genus Streptomyces; species Streptomyces sp. NPDC056987. Next base: position 135,580 of record NZ_JBHURV010000012.1, on the reverse strand, counting down.
CCGCCACGGCGATCGCGCCCCGGCTCAGGCCCCGGTCCCGGTCCCTGTTCCGTACGAGAGAAGGCAACACCCATGAACTTCGCCCCGCTGCCCTCGGTCGATGCCGCGGCGGTGCCCTCCGACGCCCTGGTGCTGGACGTCCGGGAGGCCGACGAGTGGGCGGCCGGTCATGTCGAGGGCGCGCTGCATGTGCCGATGAGTGACTTCGTGGCCCGCTTCGGCGAGGTCACGGAGGCGGTCGCCGAGGGCCGGAAGGCCTTCGTGATGTGCCGGGTGGGCGGCCGGTCCGCACAGGTCACCCAGTATCTGGTGCAGCAGGGGATCGACGCGGTGAACGTGGACGGCGGCATGCTCGCCTGGGACGGCGCCGGGCGCCCGATGGTCGCCGACAACGGCACCGCGGCCTTCGTGCTCTGACCGCCGGAGTCGGGGGTCGCGGTCAGCGGTCGAAGTCCAGCTCCATCTCCGCGGTGGCCGGATGGGACTGGCAGGCCAGTACGTACCCCGCGTCGGTCTCCTCCGGTTCGAGCGCGAAGTTGCGGTCCATGGTGACCTCGCCCGAGACCAGGAACGCCCGGCAGGTGCCGCAGACCCCGCCCTTGCACGCGTAGGGCGCGTCCGCGCGGCTGCGCAACACCGTCTCCAGCAGCGATTCGCCCTCCTGGACCGGCCAGGTGCCGGAGCGGCCCCCGAGGCTCGCGGTGAGGGTGCTGTGCGCGGGAGCCCGGACGCCGGGTGCGGCTGAGGCGGCGGCGGAGGGCGCCTCGTCGACGTGGAAGATCTCCTCATGGATGCGGGCGCGCTCCACCCCGAGGCCGCGCAGCGCGCGTTCCGCGCCGGAGACCAGGCCGAGCGGGCCGCACAGGAACCAGCCGTCGACCTCGGCCACCGGGAGCAGCGCGGGCAGCAGCCCGGTCAGCCGCTTGCGGTCCAGACGGCCGGACGGCAGTCCCGTCTGCCGCTGCTCCCGGGAGACGACCGTGACGAGCTGGAACCGGTCGGGAAAGCGGTCCTTGAGGTCGGCGACCTCCTCCAGGAACATCGTGGACGCCACGGTGCGGTCGCTGCGCACCAGACAGAACCGGGCCGTGGGCTCCCGGAGCAGCAGGGTGGCCGCGATCGACAGCACCGGGGTGATGCCGCTGCCTCCGACGATCGCCGCGAAGTGCCCGGGGCGGGGCTCCAGGACGAAGCGGCCGGTCGGCTCCATGACCTCGACGGTGTCGCCCACGGCGAGCTCCTTGAGGGCGTACGTCGAGAACTCGCCGCCCTCGACCAGCCGGATGCCCACCCGCAGCGCCGGCTCGGGGCCCGCCGGGGCGCAGATCGAGTACGTACGCCGGATCTCCTCGCCGTGCGCGGTGCGGCGGCGCAGGGCGATGTGCTGGCCCGGCGTGTGCCGGAACGCCTCGCGCAGCTCGGGCGGGACGGCGAGGGTGAGGGCCACCGCGTCGTCCGTGAGCGGTTCGACCTCGCTGACCCGGAGCGGATGGAACATCTACAACTCCTTGAAGTGGTCGAACGGTTCGCCGCAGGCCGTGCAGCGGCGCAGGGCCTTGCAGGCGGTGGAGGAGAACCGGCTGAGCAGCTCGGTGTCGGTGGAGCCGCAGTGCGGGCAGCGCAGGGAGAGCGTTAGCGGCACCGGTCCGGCGGCGGCTCCCGGCGCCGGGCCCGGGCGCGGCGGCGCTATGCCGGACGCGGCGAGTTTGCGGCGCCCCTCGGCGCTGATGTCATCCGTCGACCAGGCCGGGGAGAGGACCGTGACGACCGAGACCTCCGGCACCCCGTGGTCGTGCAGGACGCGCTCGATGTCCGCGGACATCGTCCCGATGGCCGGGCAGCCGGTGTAGGTGGGGGTCAGCTCCACGCGGACCCGGCCGGGGCCGGAGAGACGCAGCCCGCGCAGCACGCCCAGCTCGGCCAGGGTCAGCACCGGCAGCTCCGGGTCGGGCACGGCGCCGGCCAGGGCGCGCAGCTCCTCCTCCAGCGCCGTCGTGCCCGCCGGTGCCGCACTCCTGTCCGGGGCCGTGCCCGGGGTTGTCACCATGACGCCCCCGGGTGGCTGCGGTGGAGATGCTGCATCTCGGCGATCATCCGGCCGAACGACTCCGTGTGCAGCCCCTGCCTGCCCGCGCCCGCCGTCCAGGCGCCGGACCGGGGGCCGTCCGGCACAGTCAGGGTCGCCCGGCGCAGCACATCGGTGACGGACGCGAGCCAGCTCTCCTCCAGGGCCCGCCAGTCGACGTCGAGGCCGTCGGGGTCGTCGGGTTCGGTGACGGGGTGGAACATCTCGCCGGTGAACCGCCAGAGCGCCCGGCAGGCCCGGTCCATCCGCTCATGGCTCTCCGGTGTGCCGTCCCCGAGCCGCAGCGTCCACTGCTCGGCGTGGTCCTGGTGGTAGGCGATCTCCTTGACCGCCTTGGCCGCGAGTCCGGTGAACTCGCTCTCCCCGGCGGCGAGCTGCCGGTACAGCAGGAGCTGGTAGGTGGAGAAGTAGAGCTGGCGGGCGATCGTGTGCGCGAAGTCCCCGTTCGGCTGCTCGACCAGGTGGAGGTTGCGGAACGCGCGCTCCTCGCGCAGATAGGCCAGCTCGTCCTCGTCCCCGACGAGGGAGAGCAGGAACCGCGCCTGGCCGAGCAGGTCCAGCGCGATATTGGCGAGCGCGACATCCTCTTCGAGGACGGGGGCGTGGCCCGCCCACTCCGCCAGCCGGTGCGAGAGCACCAGCGCGTCGTCGCCGAGCGCGAGAGCCGCCGCCTGGTGTGCGGGCCGCACGGGCCGTTCTGTCGCCGGTACACCGGTCACAGGTGCTTCACCCCCTCGGGGATCTCGTAGAAGGTCGGGTGCCGGTAGGGCTTGTCGGCGGACGGGTCGAAGAACGGGTCCTTCTCGTCCGGCGAGGAGGCGGTGATCGCCGACGACTCCACCACCCAGATCGAGACGCCTTCACCGCGCCGGGTGTACAGATCGCGTGCGTTGCGCAGGGCCAGCTCCGCGTCCGGGGCGTGCAGGCTGCCCGCGTGGGTGTGCGAGAGCCCGCGGCGGGAGCGTACGAAGACCTCCCACAGGGGCCAGTCGGCCGTACCGCTCATGCCGCCGCCTCCGTCCGTGCCGCCGGGCGGTGCTTCTCCGCGTACGCCGCGGCGGCCTCCCGTACCCACGCGCCCTCTTCGTGCGCGCGGCGGCGCTGGGTGATCCGCTCCTCGTTGCACGGCCCGTTGCCCTTCAGCACCTCGTGGAACTCCGCCCAGTCGATCGGCCCGAAGTCGTGCCGCCCCCGCTCCTCGTTCCACCGGAGGTCCGGGTCGGGGAGGGTCAGGCCGAGGGCCTCGGCCTGGGGGACGCAGATGTCGACGAAGCGCTGCCGCAGCTCGTCGTTGGAGTGCCGCTTGATCTTCCAGGCCATGGACCGGGCCGAGTGGGCCGACTCGTCGTCCGGGGGGCCGAACATCATCAGCGACGGCCACCACCAGCGGTCCACCGCGTCCTGGGCCATGGCGTGCTGTGCGTCCGTCCCGTTGCTCAGGGTCAGCAGCAGCTCGTACCCCTGGCGCTGGTGGAAGGACTCCTCCTTGCAGATCCTGACCATGGCCCGGGCGTAAGGGCCGTAGGAGCAGCGGCACAGCGGGACCTGGTTCGTGATCGCCGCGCCGTCCACCAGCCAGCCGATCGCGCCGACGTCGGCCCAGGTCAGGGTGGGGTAGTTGAAGATCGAGGAGTATTTCTGGCGGCCGCTGTGCAGCTTGTCGAGCAGCTCGTCACGGCCGGTGCCCAGCGTCTCGGCCGCGCTGTACAGATACAGACCGTGTCCCGCCTCGTCCTGCACCTTGGCGATCAGGATCGCCTTGCGGCGCAGGGACGGCGCGCGAGTGATCCAGTTTGCCTCCGGCTGCATTCCGATGATCTCGGAGTGGGCGTGCTGGGCCATCTGGCGGATCAGCGACGCGCGGTACGCCTCGGGCATCCAGTCGCGCGGCTCGATGCGCTCCTCGGCGGCCACGGCCGCGTCGAACGCCGCCTCGAAGGACTCCGCCGTCCTTTCCACCGTCGCCTCCTCGGCTGTCCCCGTGGTCACTGCCGTCATCCGGACCCCCTACCGACCGATCGTTCGGTTCATGGACTTCAATGGTGAGTCGGCGGCCCGTAGGGTGTCAACCCTGTGGATAACTGACCGGAGTACGACGGCGATCGGGGCGGGATGGATTCGTACGACGACCAAGGCGGGAAAGCCGGACCGCCACCCGGGGCCGGGATAGCCGGCCTCTCCTTCCGCTACCAGGTGGTGGCCGCCGTCTCGCTCGCGGTCATCGGACTGCTGGCCTGCGTGCACGTCGCGATGGTGTTCCTCCACGTCGCCCCGTCCAACACGCTCACCAAGCAGCACGGCAAGGCCGTCGACGCCTGGGTCTACCCCGAGTTCGAGCAGAACTGGAAGCTCTTCGCGCCCAACCCCCTCCAGCAGAACATCGCCGTCCAGGCGCGCGCCGAGACCGGGTCCGGCGCCGCGCGCCGGACCAGCGAATGGATCGATCTCTCCGCCGAGGACGGCGCCGAGATCCAGGGGAACCTCCTGCCCAGCCATGTCGACCAGAACGAGCTGCGTCGGGGCTGGGACTTCTTCGTCGGATCGCATGACAATCAGAACCGCCCGAACGGGCTGCGCGGCCAGCTCTCCGAGAGCTACATCCGCCGCATCGTGATGCTGCGGCTGGAGACCCACGACGTGGGCGGTCCGGTGGAACGTATCCAGGTCAGGTCGGTCACCACGGCCGTCGCCTCGCCGTCCTGGAGCACGGAGAAGATCAGCACACGCCCGTCCTACCGGGTCTATCCGTGGTGGACGGTGAACGCCGCCGACCTTCCCGGAGGCGTGAAGAACGGCAGCGCGGAGGCGGACCGGTGAGCGAACAGCCCGTGGAACCCTCGCAGCCACGACAGACCGCGGAGCCTGTGGAGCCCGTACGGACGGGAGCGACCGGTCCGCGGCCCGCCTCGGCCGCGGGCCGGCCGCGCCACCTCGAACAGCGGGCCGCGGCCGCGCTCCGGCGTGTCACGGGGTCCGCCCTCGGCCGCTACCAGAGCGCCGTCATCCGGATCGGCTTCGCCGGCACCTGGCTGCTCTTCCTGCTGCGCGAGGTGCCGCACCGCCATGAGCTGTACGGTCCCGAGGGCCCCTGGAGCTGGGACATGGCCCAGCAGCTCATCGCGAAGAACAGCGCATTCTCCGCGCTGATGTGGTCGGACAGCACGGTCTGGTTCGAGATCGTCTACGCCGTCGCCGTCGTCTCCAGCGCGCTGCTGATGCTCGGCTGGCGGACCCGCACCATGTCCGTGCTCTTCATGTTCGGGGTGCTCTCGCTCCAGAACCGCAGCATCTTCATGGGGGACGGCGGCGACAACGTCATCCACCTCATGGCGATCTATCTCGTGCTGACGCGCTGCGGGCAGGTCTGGTCGCTCGACGCCCGGCGCGCCGCCCGTGCGGCGCGCCGCACGGAGATATCCGCCGGGACGGGTGGACCGGACCCGTCGGGACCCGCCGGGGCGGGTGCGGCGGATGCCGTCAGGTCGGCCGTACGGGACCGGGTCGGCCCCGTCCTGTGGGCCGTCACCGGCACGGTCCTCCTCGTCGGCACGCTGACCGACCGGGTCCAGGCCGAGACCTGGCTGCTGGCCCTGTTCTGGGGGGCGTGGGCCGTGCAGGGGCTCTGGTGGGCCGTGAACCGGCGCGCTCCCCACGGCGAGCCGCGCGCGCTGCTGGACGTCCTCGCCAATCTGATCCACAACGCCGCGCTCGCCGTCATCATGGCCGAGGTCTGTCTCATCTACGCCACCGCCGGCTGGTACAAGATCCAGGGCTCGCGCTGGCAGGACGGCACCGCGCTGTACTACCCCCTCAAGCTGGACTACTTCGCCCCCTGGCCCGCGCTCTCGGACCTCTTCGCGTCCAGCGCGCTCGTCGTGATGGTGCTGACGTACGGCACGGTCATCGTGCAGGTCGCCTTCCCGTTCACGCTCTTCAACCGGCGCGTCAAGAACGTCCTGCTCGTCGCGATGATCCTGGAGCACGCGGGGATCGCCGTCCTGCTCGGGCTGCCGTTCTTCTCGCTCGCCATGATCGCCGCCGACGCCGTGTTCCTGCCGACGGTCTTCCTGCTGTGGCTCGGTGGCCGGACCACCGCGGTCTACGACCGGCTGCGTCAGCGGCTGCCCGGCCGGCGGCGCCCCCTTGCCGGGGCGGCCGCCCCGCCCGGGCAGCGGCAGGAGAGCTCCGAGCAGCCACGTACCCTCGTGTAGGTGATCAGCGAGACAGCGGACGAGGGCCTGGAGCCGGTCCAGTACGACGAAGGCTATGGGCCCCCGGTCGGCGTCGGACCGCACGGCGAGCCGTGGCCCCGGGGCGAGTGGTACGACCCGGAGCTGCTCGCCGCCGGTGACCGGCGCAATGTCGCCGACCAGTACCGCTACTGGACCCGCGAGGCGATCGTCGCGGACCTCGACACCCGGCGGCACGACTTCCACGTGGCCGTGGAGAACTGGAGCCACGACTTCAACATCGGCTCCGTCGTCCGCACCGCCAACGCCTTCCTCGCCAAGGAGATCCACATCGTGGGCCGGCGGCGCTGGAACCGGCGCGGCGCGATGGTCACCGACCGGTACCAGCATGTGCGCCATCACCCCGGCACGGAGGAGCTGACGGCCTGGGCGGCGGCCGAGGGGCTGCCGATCATCGGGATCGACAACCTGCCCGGCGCCGTCGCGCTGGAGCGGACCGAGCTGCCGCGCCGCTGCGTGCTGCTCTTCGGCCAGGAGGGTCCCGGCCTGACCGAAGAGGCCCGTCGGCACGCCACGATGGTCTGCTCGATCGCCCAGTTCGGCTCGACGCGCTCGATCAACGCGGGAGCCGCCGCGGCCATCGCCATGCACGCCTGGATCCAGCGGTACGCGGAGATCCCGGCGCCGCCCGCGCCCTGATCCGGCCAGGACCCGGACGCGCGACCTCAGGCCGGACGACCTCAGGCCGGGCGGCGGACCTCCACCGTCCGGAAGCGGTTCGCCACGAACGCCGCGTCGCACAGCGCCGCGTTCGCCGCCGGGTTGCCGCCCGAGCCGTGGAAGTCCGAGAACGCCGCCGTCTGGTTCACGTACACCCCGCCCGTCAGGTTGAGCGAGAGCTGCGCGGACTCGTCCAGGCACACCTCCTCGACCGCGCGCTCCGTCTCCGGGGACGTCGTGTACGCGCCGACCGTCATCGCGCCCTGATGGCGCACCGTGCGCCGCAGCAGCTCCAGCGCGTCCTCCGTCGAGTCCATGGCGACCGCGAAGGACACGGGCCCGAAGCACTCCGTGAGGTACGGCACCTCCTCGCCGCCCTGCCACGCCTTCTCCCAGACCTTGCGGGCGCCGTCGGCCTTCACGATCGCGGGCGTACGGACCACGGCGTCCGGGAAGTCCGGGTGGGCGATCTCCCGCGAGGCCAGCGCGATGTCCCCGAGCCCGTCGGCGCTCTCCAGCCGGGCCTTCACCCCGGGGTTGACCAGCGCGCCCAGCAGCGCGTTGGCCCGGGTGTCGTCACCCAGCAGCCCGGCCACCGAGGCCGCCAGATCGGCCACCACCTCGTCGTACGACTTATCGCCCGCGTCCGTGGTGATGCCGTCGCGGGGGATCAGCAGGTTCTGCGGCGTGGTGCACATCTGGCCGCTGTACAACGACAGCGAGAAGGCGAGGTTGGAGAGCATCCCCTTGTAGTCGTCCGTGGAGTCCACGACGACGGTGTTGACGCCCGCCTTCTCCGTGTACACCTGCGCCTGGCGCGCGTGGGTCTCCAGCCAGTCGCCGAAGGCCGTCGACCCCGTGTAGTCGATGATCCGGACCTCCGGCCGGACGGCCAGGGTCTTGGCGATGCCCTCGCCGGGCCGCTCCACCGCCAGTGCCACCAGATTCGGGTCGAAGCCCGCCTCGGCGAGCACCTCACGGGCCACCCGGACCGTCAGCGCGAGCGGCAGCACGGCGCGCGGATGCGGCTTGACCAGGACCGGATTGCCGGTGGCGAGGGAGGCGAACAGCCCCGGATAGCCGTTCCACGTGGGGAAGGTGTTGCAGCCGATCAGCAGCGCGACCCCGCGCGGCACGGCGGTGAAGGACTTCCGCAGCTCCAGCGGGTCGCGCTTGCCCTGCGGCTTGGACCAGCCGGCCGAGACGGGGGTACGCGTCTGCTCCTGGTACGCGTACGCCACCGCCTCCAGGCCGCGGTCCTGGGCATGCGGGCCGCCCGCCTGGAACGCCATCGTGAACGCCTGGCCGCTCGTGTGCATCACCGCGTGCGCGAACTCGTGGGTCCGTGCACCGATCCGCGCCAGGATCTCCAGACAGACCAGGGCGCGGGTCTCGGGCCCGGCCTCGCGCCAGGCGCCCATGCCCGCGCGCAGGGCGGGCAGCAGCACGTCCGGGTCCGCGTGCGGATACTCGATCTCCAGGGGCGGCCCGTACGGCGAGACCTCGCCGCCGGTCCAGCCGTCCGTGCCCGGCTGGTCCAGCTCGAAGCGGGTGCCGCGCAGCGCCTGGAAGGCGGCGAGCCCGTCGGCGGGGGCGCTGTCGCCGTACGCCTTGGGGTGTTCGGGGTGCGGGGACCAGTAACCGCGCGACCCGACCGTCTCAAGGGCCCGGTCGAGCGTGGGCCGGTGCTTCTCGGCGAGCTGCTGAGGGCTGAGCTGGGCGGCCATCGTGGACCAACTCCTCATCGAGTCAGGCAGGGGGAGCGGGGGGACAAGTACGGGCGGACAGGGTTAGAGTAACCGAACGATCGGTCGGGACAAGGGGATCCGGGCGATCCTGTGGAAAAGCGACGCCGACGGGCGCGCCACCGCCCCCGGAGCGAACGGTCACCCGCCGCCGTGCGCCCACCGACAACAGGAGGATTGCGGCCATGACAGCAATCGGGCCCGGCCGCGTCGTCGCGGTCGTCGGCAGCGGCACGATGGGCCAGGGCATAGCCCAGGTGGCGCTGGTCGCCGGCCACCCCGTGCGGCTCCACGACGCCGTGCCGGGCCTGGCCGGACGGGCCGCCGCCGCCATCGCCGGACGCCTGGACCGGCTGGTCGCCAAGGGCCGGCTCGACGCGGCGGTCCGCGACGCCGCGACCGCCCGGCTGTTCCCGGCAGCGGACCTCGCCGAGCTGTCCGACGCCGCGCTCGTGATCGAGGCGGTCCTGGAGGAGCTGTCCGTCAAGCGCGAGCTCTTCGCGGCGCTGGAGGACGTCGTCGCCGAGGACTGCCTGCTCGCCACCAACACCTCCTCCCTCTCCGTCACCGCCGTCGCGGGCGCCCTGCGGCTGCCGGGACGCCTGGTGGGCACGCACTTCTTCAACCCGGCCCCCCTCCTGCCCCTGGTGGAGGTCGTCGGCGGTCACGCGAGCGACCCGGACGCCGTGACACGCGCGTACGAGACCATGGCGGCCTGGGGGAAGACCCCGGTGCGCTGCGCCGACACGCCGGGCTTCGTCGTCAACCGCGTCGCGCGCCCCTTCTACGCCGAGGCGCTGCGGGTGTACGAGGAGAGGGCCGCCGACCCCGCCACCATCGACGCGGTCCTGCGCGAGTGCGGCGGCTTCCGCATGGGCCCCTTCGAGCTGACCGATCTCATCGGCCAGGACGTCAACGAGGCCGTCACCCGCTCCGTGTGGGAATCCTTCTTCCACGACCCGAAGTTCACGCCGTCGCTCGCCCAGCGCAGGCTGGTGGAGTCGGGCCGGCTCGGCCGCAAGACGGGCCGGGGGTGGTTCCCGTACGGCGAGGGCGCCGCCGCCCCCGTACCGCGTACCGAGGAGCCCTGCGAGGCCCCGGAGACGGTCGGCCTCCACGCCCGCCTCGGGCCCGCCGCCGTCCTGCGCGAGATGATCGAGGAAGCGGGCATCAAGGTCACCCGCGACCGCACCCCGCACGTCTCCGAGGGGTTCCTCGCCCTGCCCGGCGGCACGTCGCTGCGCCTCACCGACGGAACGAGCGCCACAGGTGACCCCTTCGGTCCGGCCATCCACTTCGACCTCTCGCTGGACTACCGATCCTGTACGCGCGTCGCCCTCGCGCCGGGCGACGACGTCGACCCCGCGGACCTGCGGGCGGCCGTCGGCCTCTTCCAGCGGCTCGGCAAGCGGGTCAGCGTCGTCGACGACGTCCCCGGCATGATCGTCGGCCGCACCGTCGCGCTGCTGATCGACTTCGCCTGCGACGCCGCCGCCCGTGGGGTGGCCGGTGCGGAGGACATCGACACCGCCATGAAACTCGGCGTGAACTACCCTGGCGGACCCGGCGAGTGGTGCGACCGGCTCACCTCGGAGTGGGCCCGGTGCTTCCTGTCGACCTTGGACGGGGCGTATCCCGGCGGCCGCTACGCCCCGTCCTCGGCACTGACCCGCCGTGCCGACACCGAAGCGAAGCAGGGGCGTTCATGACCACCGCCAGGCGCGACACCTACACTCCGGAGACCCTGCTGGCCGTGGCGGTCCGGGTCTTCAACGAACGCGGCTACGACGGCACCTCCATGGAGCATCTGTCCAAGGCCGCGGGGATCTCCAAGTCCTCCATATACCACCATGTCGTCGGCAAGGAGGAGCTGCTGCGCCGGGCCGTCAGCCGCGCCCTGGACGGCCTCTTCGGCGTCCTCGACGAGGACGGCGCGACACACGGCCGGGCCGTCGACCGGGTCGAGCACGTCGTCCGGCGCACGGTCGAGGTGCTGATGGCCGAGCTGCCCTACGTGACGCTGCTCCTGCGGGTCAGGGGCAATACGCAGACGGAGCGCTGGGCCATGGAGCGGCGCAGGGAGTTCGACCAGCGGGTCGCCGGTCTGCTCAAGGCCGCCGCCGCGGAGGGGGACCTGCGGGCCGATCTGGACACCAAGCTCGCGACCCGGCTGCTCTTCGGCATGGTCAACTCCCTGGTCGAGTGGTACCGGCCGCACGCGGCCGGCGGCTACGGACGCGACCAGGTCGCGGACGCGGTCGTACGGCTGGCCTTCGACGGCCTGCGCACTTCCTGACGGGCCGCGGGCCTCCTTTACGGACCGCGGGCACCGCCCGCCGCCTACAGGGGCGGCACCCCGCCCCCGCCCGGGTCCAGGTCCGTCTCCTCGAACACCAGCAGCGTGCGCGTCGAGAGCACCTCGGGAATCGCCTGGAGCCTGGTCAGGACCAGCTCGCGCAGCGTCCGGTTGTCCGGGGTGTGCACCAGCAGCAGCACGTCGAAGTCGCCGCTGACCAGCGCGATGTGGGTGGCTCCTGGCAGCTCCTGGAGCTGCTCGCGCACCGTGCGCCAGGAGTTCTGCACGATCTTCAGCGTGAGGTACGCGGAAGCCCCCTGACCGGCCCGTTCATGGTCGACCCTGGCGCTGAAACCACGGATCACCCCGTCGTCGATCAGCCGGTTGATCCGCGCGTACGCGTTGGCCCGCGAGACATGGACACGCTCGGCGACCGACCGTATCGAGGCGCGGCCGTCCGTCTGGAGGATGCGCAGGATGTCCCGGTCGATGGCGTCCAGCGGACGCGGTGGCTGCTCCTGCTCGGCGGCCCGTTCCGTGCCGTCGGCCATTTGTTCAGCTCCCCTGTCTCCCGGACTGCCCGCCATGGACGGCCTGCGTCCATCCCAGGCTGTGGAGAACCGTTTGTCCACAGGCTGGAGGCGTGTGTAGCCAAAATGGCCCGTCGACCGAACAATCGGTAGGGAGGGGGCGCCGCGATCCGGCGTCCGCCCGCTCGCCCGACGAGCCCGTTCGCCCCGACGAGGAGGTGCACGCGTGAAGAAGAGCAGCACGCCGGTCCAGGAACTGCCCACCGCCGCGGCCCGTCCACCCGCCCCGCCACCGGCCTGGCAGCCGCGGACCGACCCCGCACCGCTGCTCCCCGACCCCGAGCCGTACCGCGTGCTGGGTACGGACGCCGTGGCGGGGGCCGACCCCGCGCTGCTGCTGCGGCTCTACACGGAGCTGGTCCGCGGCCGCAGATACAACGCGCAGGCCACGGCCCTGACCAAGCAGGGCAGGCTCGCCGTCTATCCGTCGAGCACCGGCCAGGAGGCGTGCCAGGTCGCCGCCGCCCTCGCCCTGCGCGAGCAGGACTGGCTCTTCCCCAGCTACCGCGACACCCTCGCCGCCGTGGCGCGCGGGCTCGACCCCGTCCAGGCCCTGACGCTGCTGCGCGGCGACTGGCACACCGGCTACGACCCGCACGAACACCGGATCGCCCCGCTCTCCACGCCGCTCGCCACCCAGCTTCCGCACGCCGTCGGGCTGGCCCACGCGGCCCGGCTCCAGGGGGACGACGTCGTCGCGCTCGCCCTGGTCGGCGACGGCGGCACCAGCGAGGGGGACTTCCACGAAGCGCTGAACTTCGCCGCCGTATGGCGCGCTCCGGTCGTCTTCCTCGTCCAGAACAACGGCTTCGCGATCTCCGTACCGCTCGCCAAGCAGTCCGCCGCGCCCTCCCTGGCCCACAAGGCCGTCGGGTACGGCATGCCGGGGCGGCTGGTCGACGGGAACGACGCGGTCGCGGTGCACGCGGTGCTCGGGGAGGCGCTGGCGCGCGCCCGGCGCGGCGACGGCCCCACGCTGGTCGAGGCGGTGACGTACCGCATCGACGCGCATACGAACGCGGACGACGCGACGCGCTACCGCGGGCAAGAGGAGGTGGAGACCTGGCGCGCGCACGACCCGGTGCGGCTGCTGGAGCGCGAGCTGACGGGGCGCGGGGTGCTCGACGAGGACGGCGTCAGGGAAGCCGCCGCCTCCGCCGAGGCGATGGCGGCGCGGCTGCGCGACCGGATGAACGCGGATCCGGTGCTCGACCCCACGGACCTGTTCGCGCACGTCTACGCGGAGCGGACGCCGCAACTGCGCGAGCAGGAGGACCAGCTCCGCGCCGAGCTGGCGGCCGCCGCCGAGCCGGCCGGGGCCTCCGAAGGGTCCGGTGATCCGCGATGACCGACACGCTCACCGAGAAGGCGGCCGTCGCGGCGAAGCCCGCCACGATGGCGCTGGCGCTCCGGCGCGCGCTGCGCGACGCGATGGCCGAGGACCCCTCGGTCCATGTCCTCGGGGAGGATGTGGGCACGCTCGGCGGGGTCTTCCGGATCACCGACGGGCTCGCGGCCGAGTTCGGGGACGAGCGCTGTACGGACACGCCGCTTGCCGAGGCGGGCATCCTGGGGGCGGCCGTCGGGATGGCGATGTACGGGCTGCGGCCGGTGGTGGAGATGCAGTTCGACGCCTTCGCCTATCCGTCGTTCGAGCAGCTCGTCAGCCATGTGGCGCGGATGCGTAACCGCACGCGCGGCGCGCTGCCGCTGCCGATCACGGTGCGGGTGCCGTACGGCGGCGGGATCGGCGGGGTCGAGCACCACAGCGACTCCTCCGAGGCGTACTACATGGCCACGCCCGGCCTCCATGTGGTCACGCCCGCGACGGTCGAGGACGCGTACGGGCTGCTGCGGGCGGCCATCGCCTCCGACGACCCGGTGGTCTTCCTGGAGCCGAAGCGGCTCTACTGGTCGAAGGCCGCGTGGTCGCCGGAGGCGTCGGCCGAGGTCGCGCCGATCGGGCGCGCCGTCGTCCGGCGCCGGGGCTCCAGCGCCACGCTGCTCACGTACGGCCCCTCGGTTCCGGTCTGTCTTGAGGCGGCGGAAGCGGCCCGTGCCGAGGGCTGGGACCTGGAGGTCGTCGACCTGCGCTCGCTGGTGCCGTTCGACGACGGAACGGTGGCGGAATCCGTGCGCCGTACGGGCAGGGCGGTCGTCGTCCACGAGTCCACGGGCTTCGGCGGGCCGGGCGGGGAGATCGCCGCGCGGGTCACCGAGCGCTGTTTCCACCACCTGGAGGCGCCGGTGCTGCGGGTGGCCGGATTCGACATTCCCTATCCGCCGCCCATGCTGGAGAGGCACCATCTTCCGGGAGTGGACCGGGTGCTGGACGCGGTTGCGCGGCTCCAGTGGGAGACGGAGAGCTGATGGCGCAGGTGCTGGAATTCAAACTGCCTGACCTCGGTGAAGGACTGACCGAGGCGGAGATCGTCCGCTGGCTGGTGTCGGTGGGGGATGTCGTCGCCGTCGATCAGCCGGTCGTCGAGGTCGAGACGGCCAAGGCGATGGTCGAGGTGCCCTGCCCCTACGGCGGTGTGGTGACGGCGCGCTACGGCGAGGAGGGAACGGAGCTGCCCGTCGGGGCGCCGCTGCTGACCGTCGCGGTGGGCGCCTCGGCCCCGGCCGGCGAGTCCGCACCCGCTGCCGCCGCCCCCGCGCCGGATCCGGTGGCCGATTCCGCGCCCACGCCCGCGCGGGACCCCGCGCCGTCCCGGGAGGGCGCGTCGGGGAATGTGCTGGTCGGGTACGGCACGGGCGCGCCGGTGGCCCGTAGGCGCCGGGTCCGGCCGCCCGTCAACGGGGCCCGTACGGCCCCGTCCGCCGTCCGGGGCGGCGGGGCGGCGGGCGCACCGGGGCCGGTACCCGGGCCGGTCGCCGTGGTCTCTCCCCTGGTGCGCAGGCTCGCCCGTGAGCACGGCCTCGATCTGCGGACGCTCACGGGCTCAGGCCGGGACGGACTGATCCTGCGGTGCGACGTCGAGCGGGCGATACGGGAAGGCGTTACCGCGTCGCAGACCGAGGGGGCCACGGTGGCCACCGCCTCCACAGTGGGCACCGCCTCCACGCCGGCCGGCACTTCCACCGCGGCCACCGCCTCCACGACGCGGTCCGGGGCGACGCGGGTGGCGCTGCGGGGTGTACGGGGCGCGGTCGCGGAGAAGCTCACCCGCAGCCGGCACGAGATCCCGGACGCCACCTGCTGGGTCGACGCGGACGCCACGGAGCTGCTGGCCGCCCGGGCGGCGATGAACGCGGCGGGCGGGCCCAAGGTCTCGCTGATCGCGCTGTTCGCCAGGATCTGCACGGCGGCCCTCGCCCGCCACCCCGAGCTGAACTCCACCGTGGACACGGCGGCCCGGGAGATCGTGCTGCTGCCCGAGGTGCATCTCGGCTTCGCCGCACAGACCGACCGCGGGCTGGTCGTTCCCGTCGTACGGGACGCGCACACCCGCTCCGCGGAGTCACTGGGCGCCGAGTTCGCCCGGCTCACGGAGGCGGGCCGGTCCGGCGCGCTGACGCCGCGGGAGCTGACCGGCGGCACCTTCACCCTCAACAACTACGGGGTGTTCGGGGTCGACGGCTCCACCCCGATCATCAACCACCCCGAGGCGGCGATGCTCGGCATCGGGCGGATCGCGGCCAAACCCTGGGTCCACCAGGGCGAGCTGGCGGTGCGTCAGGTCGTTCAGCTCTCGCTCACCTTCGACCACCGGGTCTGCGACGGCGGTACGGCGGGCGGCTTCCTGCGCTACGTGGCGGACTGCGTCGAGCAGCCGGCGGTGCTGCTGCGCGCCTTGTGAGGAGGGCGAGTTCGAAGAACGGGCACCCTCGCGTGCTCCGTACCGGCGATCACGGCACATAATGCAGCCATGACCGCGTATGACGCCATCGTGCTCGCCGGAGGCGCCGCCAGACGGCTCGGCGGGGTCGACAAGCCCGGTGTACGGGTCGGCGGCCGGGCCCTGCTCGACCGGGTGCTCGCCGCCTGCGACGGGGCCGCCGACACCGTGGTCGTGGGCGGCCGGCGGCCGACGGCACGACCGGTGCGCTGGGCCCGCGAGGAGCCGCCGGGCGGCGGGCCGCTCGCCGCGCTCGACGCCGGGGTCCGCGGCGTCCGCCCCGATACGGAGACGGTGCTCGTCCTCTCCGCGGATCTGCCGTTCCTCTCCCGGCCCACGGTGCGCCAGCTGGTCGGGGCGCTCGCCACGAGCGGCGCGGAGGGGGCCCTGCTCACCGACGCCGACGGCCGGGACCAGCCGCTGGTCGCGGCGTACCGCGCCGAGCCGCTGCGCCGCGAGATCGCCCTGCTCCGTACCGAGTACGGCAGCCTCGCCGGGCTGCCGCTGCGGCTGCTCGCGCAGGAACTCGAACTCGCCCGGGTCGACGCGGGGCCTCTGGACTCCTTCGACTGTGACACCTGGGAGGACATCTCCACGGCCCGGGCCAGGATCAGGGAGCATGGGACCGTGCTGGACGAATGGATCACCGCAGTCAAGGACGAACTCGGCATCGAGCTGGACGTCGACATCTCCGTCCTCCTCGACCTCGCCCGCGACGCCGCGCACGGCGTCGCCCGGCCCGCCGCGCCGCTGACGACCTTCCTGGTCGGCTACGCGGCGGGCAGGGCCGGGGGAGACGGTCCCGAAGCCGTCGCGGAAGCGGCACGCAAGGCCGAGGCACTGGCCCTGCGCTGGGCGGCCGAGGCCGAGGCCGAGCCGGGGACCGGGGCCGAGGGAGCCGACGCCGGATGACCGCCCATGACCGTGAGGTCGACGGGGTCGAGGGGATCGACGGCATCGACGACGTGCTGGCGCTGGTCGGCCGGGGGCCGGCCGGCGCGGGCGGTGACCACGCCGGCGGTGCCGTGTCCGGGCGGCACCGCGCCGTGGCATGGCCCGACGCCCGCGCGCTCGCGGCCCGCTCCGGGCGTCCGGCACGGGCCGGGGGGCCGCCGGCCCGCTCCCGCGGGGTCCCCCTCGACCAGGCTCTGGGGCTCGCGCTCGCCGAGCCGCTGACCGCACTCACCGATCTGCCCTCGTTCGACACCTCCGCCATGGACGGCTGGGCGGTCGCCGGGCCGGGCCCCTGGTCCGTACAGAGCGGCGGCCGTGCCGGCGACGGCGGCAGCACCGACGCCGATGCGGGCGACCGCGGCGCCGGCCTGCTCGCCGGGCACGCCACGGCGGCGCGCCTCCCCGACGGTTCGGCCGTACGGATCGCCACCGGCGCCCGCATCCCCCCTGACGCGACCGCCGTGATCCGCCGGGAACACGCCCGTACCGACGGTGTCGGACAGCTCCATGCCGAGCGCCCGGTGACCCAGGGCCAGGACATCCGGCCACGCGGCCAGGAGTGCCGATCCGGCGAGCGCCTGCTGCCGGCCGGGTTCGTGATCACCCCCGCCGTGCTGGGGCTCGCGGCGGCGGCCGGATACGACGAGCTGCCCACGGTCCCGCGCCCCCGCGTCGAGGTGCTGGTCCTCGGTGACGAACTGCTCGTCGAAGGTCTCCCCCGCGACGGACTGATCCGCGATGCCCTCGGCCCGCTGATCGCGCCCTGGCTCCGCGCCCTCGGCGCCGAGGTCATCGCCACCCGCCGGCTCGGCGACGATGCCGAGGCCCTGCGCCGCGCCGTCTCCGAGTCCACGGCGGATCTCGTCGTCACCACCGGCGGCACGGCGGCGGGACCGGTCGACCATGTCCATACCGTGCTGCGGCAGACGGGCGCCGAGCTGCTGGTGGACGGGGTCGCCGTGCGCCCCGGCCACCCCATGGTGCTGGCACGGCGGGCCCCCGAGAAGCTGTTCATCGGGCTGCCGGGCAACCCGCTCGCCGCGGTCTCCGGGCTGCTGACGCTCGCCGAGCCCGTGCTGTGCGCGCTGGCGGGACGGGCGAGCCGGACGCCGTACCACGTACCGGTGAGGGACGCGGTGCACGGACATCCGTCCGACACCAGGCTCGTCCCCTTCGTCCACCGGGACGAGGGGCTCGTACCGTTGCGATTCAACGGACCGGCCATGCTGCGCGGTATCGCCGCCGCGGACGGGCTCGCGGTGGTGAAGCCCGGTGGCGCGCGGCCGGGCGACGATCTGGAAGTGCTCGACCTGCCGTGGAACGCCACGGCATCGGTCGACGGAGGGTGTTTCACGTGAAACTTCCCGGCCAGGATGCGATGGCCAGGCGCGCGGACGAGCATGTGGTCGCCGCACGGGTGAAGCTGCCGCGCCGCACGGCCGTACGGCCGCTGCTCCAGGTCAGCCGACGGCTGCTGATGGCGCTGTTCGTCCTCGCGCTGACGGTCTTCATCGTCTACATCGACAAGGAGGGCTACCACGACAACGCGGACGACTCCGTCGACTTCCTCGACGCCGTCTACTACGCGACCGTCACGCTCTCCACCACGGGGTACGGCGACATCGTCCCGTACAGCGACAGCGCGCGGCTGGTGAATGTCCTGCTCGTGACCCCGCTGCGGGTCCTCTTTCTCATCATTCTGGTCGGAACCACTCTTGAGGTCCTCACGGAGCGCACCCGGGAGGAGTGGCGGCTGAACCGCTGGAGGTCCAACTTGCGCGACCACACCGTCATCGTCGGCTACGGAACCAAGGGGCGTTCGGCGATACAGACCCTCTGCGCCACGGGTCTGAAGAAGGAACAGATCGTCATCGTCGACCCGTCGAACAAGGTGATCGAGGCGGCCAACGCCGAGGGGTTCGTCGGCATCGTCGGCGACGCGACCCGCAGCGATGTGCTGCTGCGGGCCGAACTCCAGCGCGCCCGCCAGATCGTGATCGCCACTCAGCGCGACGACACGGCGGTGCTGGTCGCCCTCACCGCCCGACAGCTCAACCGGGGCGCGAAGATCGTCGCCGCGGTGCGCGAGGAGGAGAACGCGCCGCTGCTGCGGCAGTCCGGCGCGGATGCCGTGATCACCAGCGCGAGCGCGGCGGGCCGGCTGCTCGGGCTCTCCGTGCTCAGCCCCAGCGCCGGCACGGTGATGGAGGACCTGATCCAGCAGGGCAGCGGCCTCGACCTCATAGAACGCCCGGTGATAAAGGCCGAGGTGGGGCGGAGCGTACGGGAGACGGACGACCTGGTGGTGAGCGTGCTGCGCGGGCACCGGCTCCTCGGGTACGACGACCCGGCCGCGAGCCCGCTCCAGCTCACGGACCGCCTGATCACCATCGTCCGGGCCACGAGCCCCGCGGAGTCCGGCCTGAGCGACTGACCTGACCGGCCGCCAGGGCGGTCTGACCGGCCGTCGGGCGGAGTCGGCCGACCGTGCGTCCGACCTGGCCTCTCCGCGTGACCCGCAGGAGTAGCCTCGCGGCCATGCATGCGATCACGATTCCGGAACCCGGTGGCCCCGACGCGCTCGTATGGGCCGAGGTGCCCGATCCCGTACCCGGTGAGGGCGAGGTGCTCGTCGAGGTGGTGGCGAGCGCCGTCAATCGCGCCGATCTGTTGCAGCGCCAGGGCTTCTACGATCCCCCGCCCGGCGCCTCCCCCTACCCCGGCCTGGAGTGCGCGGGCCGGATCACGGCGCTGGGCCCCGGCGTCGCGGGGTGGGCCGTCGGGGACGAGGTGTGCGCGCTGCTGGCCGGCGGCGGCTACGCCGAGCGGGTCGCCGTACCCTCGGGGCAGCTCCTGCCCGTGCCGGAAGGGCTGGACCTGGCCACCGCCGCGGCGCTCCCCGAGGTCACCGCGACGGTCTGGTCCAACGTCTTCATGATTTCCCATCTGCGGCCGGGCGAGACGGTCCTCCTGCACGGCGGCGCCAGCGGGATCGGCACGATGGCGATCCAGCTCGCCAAGGCCGTGGGCGCGCGGGTCGCGGTCACGGCGGGCGGTCCCGACAAGCTGGCGCGCTGCGCCGAGCTGGGGGCGGACATCCTGATCGACTACCGCGAGCAGGACTTCGTCGAGGAGATCCGCAAGGCCACGGACGGCGCGGGCGCGGATGTCATCCTCGACATCGTCGGCGCGAAGTATCTGGAGCGGAACGTGAAGGCGCTGGCCGTGAACGGCCGGCTCGCGGTGATCGGCCTCCAAGGCGGCGCGAAGGGCGAACTCAATCTCGGTGCCCTGCTGAGCAAGCGCGCCGCCGTCACCGCGACCTCGCTGCGCGCCCGTCCCCTGGCGGAGAAGGCGTCCATCGTGGCGGCCGTACGGGAGCATGTCTGGCCGCTGATCGCGGCCGGACAGGTCCGGCCGATCGTGGACCGGACGTTCCCGATGGAGCAGGCCGCCGACGCGCACCGTGCGCTGGAGAGCGGCACACACATCGGAAAGGTGCTGCTCCTCACCTCCTGAGCCGCCCGGTCCCGCCGGTCCTCGGAGTGTGGTCCGGCGCACGGCACACGCGCCGGACCACACTCGTGCCAGAGGCCGCGGCCGACTGCCGAAGGCCCTACCCGGTCGGCTGGCGAAGGCCTTACCCGGCCGGCTGCCGAGGGTTTACAGGTACGGGCCCGAGCGGATCGCGCCATGGCCCGGCTCGCCCTCTTCCTCCGGGACGGAGCCGGGCGGCAGAGCGCGCCGCATCGATTCCAGCTGGGCCCTGGCCGCCATCTGCTGGGCGAACAGCGCCGTCTGGATCCCGTGGAAGAGCCCCTCCAGCCACCCCACCAGCTGGGCCTGCGCGATGCGCAGCTCCGCCTCGGAGGGGATCGCCTCGTCGGTGAAGGGGAGCGAGAGCCGCTCCAGCTCCTCCACCAGTTCGGGGGCGAGCCCGTCCTCCAGCTCCTTCACGGAGCCGGCGTGGATCTCCTTGAGGCGTACCCGGCTCGCCTCGTCCAGGGGAGCCGCCCGCACCTCCTCCAGAAGCTGCTTGATCATGCTGCCGATGCGCATGACCTTCGCGGGCTGTTCCACCATCTCCGTCACCGGGATCTCACGCGCCTCGGCGTCGGCCCCGCCGCCGCCGAGCGCCATCCCGTCCTGTCCGACCACCAGGACATGGGGGCTCTCCTGCGACCGTTCGTTCCTCGGCATCTCCATGCGGTCCATTGTCTCGCACATGTGCGTCAGCACGCGGCGTGCCCCCGTACGAAGACGATCCGGCTTTCGGACGGTCCGTCTTTCGTACGGGGGCACGGTTCAGGGCGTGGGTACGTTACGTCGCGGCCCTGCGGCCCAGCGTGCGGTGCGAGCGGGTGACCAGCGCCGCCAGGAGCGCCGCGCCCAGCGGGACGGCGATCAGCAGGGCGGCGAGCGTGCCCCACGGGACGACGATGGGCACGTACGGCGCGGCCATCTGGCCGCCCTGGTCCAGTGCCTCCTGGTACCACTTGTCCTGCGCGCGCTCCTCGGTCAGGCGCAGCCCGATGGCGGGCAGCACGCCGGCCGCGGAGCCGAGGACGACCCCCATCACCGCCACCACCCCGCACTGGAAGCCGCTGAGCGTCCTGCGGACCCGCGCCGGGGCGCCGACGGCCGCGAGCGTCTTCAGATCGGCCTCGGCATCGGCCTGGGCGAGCCCGGTGGCGATACCGGCGGCGCCGATGGTGACCAGACCGGCGAAGACGGTCAGTGCCAGCAGCACGATGCTGGTCTCGCCGACGTAGCCCTTTTCGATCCTGAGGCTGACCTCGGAGCCGGTCTTGTTGATCTCACCGTCCAGCTTCTGCTGCTGGGCGCTGGTCGGCAGGGAGGTGGTCGAGTAGTACGCGCCGAGCGGGGCGGTGCCGACGCCCGCGGCCTTCGCGGTGGCCGGGGTCATGAGCATGGACAGGCCGTACGCGTTGGTGCCCTCGGGGGTCTGGTGCACCGGGAACGACTTGATCTCGCCCGGCGGCTCCTTGTCCTGCTCGATCGCCTTGTCCGCGGCCTCGATGTCGGTGATCAGGCGGATGTCGATCTTGCCGTCCTTGTTGATGTTCCGCTTGTCGAACGAGACGACCTTGCCCTCCGCGAGCGCCTTCTCGGCGGCCGGGTCCTTGATCCCGAGGACCTTCAGCACGTTGGCATCGCCGACCAGCACACCACTGTCGACCTCGGTGAAGACGTCGTCCTGCCAGCAGCGCCAGTCCTTGCCGAGCTTGCGGCGCTCGGCCGTGGTGAACTCCGTCTCCGAGTCGTCCGACTCCCACAGCGGGCACTGGTTGGCCTCGGGCACGATGACCTGGAACTGTCCGCAGCCCTCCTCGTCGCTGTACATCGAGCAACTGGGCTTGCCGACGTTGATGCGTTCCACTTCGGCCCGGACCTCGACGGGCAGGCTCTGCTGGACCGCCTGACGCACGGCGGGTACGTCCCGGCCGCCGCCCTCGGTGACTATGACCGAGACCGCGCCGTGGGGCAGATTGGGCACGTAACTGGCCTCGTTCTGGGCGTCGTTGCTCGCGGTGTACGTGGAGACGGCGACGGTGCCCGCGATGGCGGCCAGCACGGCGGCCACGGCGGGGGCCGTGCGCCCGCGGTTGCGTACGGAGTCCCGCAGCGCCAGCCGCGGCGAGAGCGGCAGCCAGCGGCCGATCCGGCCGAACAGCCCCACCAGGGCCGGGGTCAGCGCGACGACGCCCAGTTCGGCGATGGCGCTGCCGCCCGCGACGATGACGAACTGATCGGTCATCAGCGACCCGTACAGCGCGATCGCCGCGCCGACGGCGACCGCGATCAGCCCCACGACCGGCAGCACCCTGCTGGACTTGCGGACGCCGCGGCGTCCGGTGAGCGAGGCCAGGACGGTCTGCCGGGAGGCGGTGACGGCCGGGACGATCGCGGCGAGCAGACCGGTCAGCACGGCGAGCAGCGCGATACCGCCCAGCTCCAGCGGTCGGATGTCGAAGCTGCCGAACCGCGCGCCCATGTAGTCCTCAAGGACGGGCTGCAGGGCGAAGGTCAGGCCGATGGCGAGAACCGTACCGACGACCGCCGCGCTGACACCGATCACCAGACCGCCGCCGAGGACGATGGCCCTGACGTGGTGCCGGTCGCCGCCGTTGGCCCCGACCAGGCCGAGCTGGCGGCGCGAGCGCCGGGCCCCCACCGCGAAGGCGGGGCCCGCCAGCAGACAGATCTCCAGCATCGCGAGTCCGACGACGGTGCCGACCGCGGCCAGCTCGGCGGTCTGGGCGACGGTGCTCTCGTTGTAGTCGAGCCAGCCCTCCTTCTGGTACAGCGGGATGTCGGCGCGGGCCGGCGGATCCAGGGCCACGGCGCGCGAGGCGACCACGACACCCTTGTTGTTGATCTCCTGGACCATGTTCCACGTGAAACCACCGGAGCCGGCCAGCTTGACCAGATACGTGGTGTCGGGCTGCGTCCCGGGCAGCTCGGCGGCCTTCAGCGCCTTGTCGAGGGGGGCGAGCAGCGCGCCGGGGAGCGCGTTGACCTCGTTCGCGTCCAGGGCGTTCGGCAGCTCGTACGAGCCGACGATCCGGTACTCGGCGTCCAGCCCGCGGGCGGTCAGCTTCGACCCGACCCGCAGACCGCTCGCCTCCAGGAAGTGCGTGGTCGCCGCGACCTCGCCGCTCTTCTCCGGGAACCGGCCCTCGCCGAGGCGCATGATCCCCCGGGCCATCGGGTCCGCGGCCTTCAGCTCACGGATGTCGGTGTTCAGCAGTCCGTGCGTGGTGCGGAGCCTCCCGGAGCCCACGGAGTCCTCCAGGACGGCGGCGCCCGCCGGGATGGCCTTCTTGATGTCGGCGGGGCCCTCGGGGTACGGGTTCTCCTCGAAGTCCCCCTTCGGCTGGTAGGCCTCGCCCTCTGGATCCTGGAGGAGGGGTTCGCCGCCGAGTTCGGGATCGGAGAACCGGGCGTCGGCGTCGCCGAGTTCCCGCTCCATCGTCTCGGTGGCGGAGAGCTCCGAGCTGCGTATGGTCAGGTCGATGGCGCCCACGCCGAGGATGGGCAGCGCGATCATGGCCAGGACGAGAAAGCTGCGTCCCTTGTTGCGCACGGCGTCGCGGCGGGCGATACGGAGCGCGGCCCGCCAGGAGTGGTACCAGGTCTTCACAGCTCGGCCGCCTGGCCGGAGAGGAGCGAGTCCGCGTCGCTGCGCAGGGTCTGGTCGACGACGGCGCCGTCCCGCAGGAAGACCACCCGGTCCGCCCAGGCGGCGAAGCGCGGCTCGTGGGTGACCAGGATGCCGGCGGCGCCCGCGTCGCAGCGGGCGCGGAGCAGGGCGAGCACGGCTTCGCCGGTCTCGGAGTCGAGGGCGCCGGTCGGTTCGTCCGCGAGGACGAGGCGCCGGTCGCCGACGAGCGCGCGGCCGAGGGCGATGCGCTGCTGCTGGCCGCCGGACATCTCGTCGGGGAAGCGGTCGGCGAGCTGTTCGAGGTTCATTTCCGCGAGGGCGGCGAGCGCCTCGACGCGGGCCTTGCGGGCGGAGACGCCGTCCAGCTCGCGGGGGAGCGCGATGTTCTCGGCGGCGGTCAGGGCGGGGATGAGGTTGTAGTCCTGGAAGACGTAGCCGACGCTGCGGCGGCGCAGGGCCGCGAGCTTCTTGCGGTTGGCGGTGGTGATGTCCGTCCCCTCGATGATCACGCGGCCGGAGGTGGGGAGGTCGAGGCCGCCCGCGATCGTCAGCAGGGTGGACTTGCCGGAGCCCGACGGGCCCATGACGGCGACGAGTTCACCGGGGTAGACATCGAGGTTCACCCCGCGCAGGGCGTGCACCTCGGTGGCGCCGCTGCCGTGGACGCGGGTGAGCTCCTGGAGCTGGAGGACGGGGCTCTGCGCGCCGCCGGACCCGGACGGGGGGACCGGGGGTGAGCTGGGTAGCTGCTGCGCCTTCTGGGGCTGGTGGTGCTGCTGTGACTTTCCGGGCATGAGGTCCCCCTATGGGATGTCCGCGGTGGCGGTGCGAGCGGTCTGTGTGCTGCGTAGCTGCGTAAGTGAGTGCGTGCGTGCTGGTGCACGGGTGCGTGAAGTGCGTGGGGTGGTGCGTGTGTGCGGGTGCGGGTGCGTGTGGTGCGTACGAGTGCGGAGTGGACGAGGGCGTACGAAGGGGCGAGTGCGCGCCGGTCGCGTGGCGCGGGCGCGGTGTGCCGGCCGGGAGCCGGCCGGGCGGCGGAGCCTCGGCCGGGCGGCCGGACCGGGTGACACGACCGGCCGCGACAGCCGGCCACCGATGGCCGACCATCGGCGGTCGGCCTGTCGGTGCTCGGTGCTCGGTGCTCGGTGCTCGGTGGTCCGGGCTCGACGGCCGGTGCCCAGGGGGCCCTGCTCGGTGACCTGTGTGCGGCCGCCCGAGCTCGGCCGCGTGTGCGGCCCGCCCGAGCTCGGCCGCGTGTGCGGCCCGCCCGAGCTCGGCCGCCGGCTCAGCCGTCGGGCGTCGCTCCGCCGGGCTGGTGCGCCAGCTTCGCGGGCACCCCGCCGGAGACCTCACCGGGCGCCCCGTCCGGCGGGTCGTCCGCGAGTTCCCCGGCGCCCTCCGCCGCCCGGTCCTCGCGCAGCGGCAGCACCGAGAGCCGGATCAGCCGGACCTCGCAGTGGTCGAGCCAGCGGGCCTCGGCCTCCGTCTGGAAGATGAGCTGGTCCAGGACGAGCAGCCAGGCCACCTCGTCCCGGTCTTTCGGCACGGACTCCAGTGCCTGCGCCTTGAGCCGGGTGTAGTCCTGCATCGCCTTGATCGTGTGGCGGCGCTGCGACTGGATGACCTCCCGGATGTCGACCCCCGGCGAGCCCACCGCCATGGCCAGCTTGATCGCCAGCTCGTCCCGGGGCGGGCTGGCCCGGTCGACGGGGGTACGGAACCAGGACTTCAGCTCCGTACGCCCGGCGGGAGTGATCACGTAGAGCGCGTGTCCCGCCTCGTCCTCGCCGTCCTGGGCAACCATGCCGTCACGCTCCAGACGGCTGAGGGTCGTATAGACCTGACCCACGTTGAGCGGCCAGGTGGAGCCCGTGCGCGACTCGAACTCCGTACGGAGCTGAGAGCCGTAGCGCGGGCCACGTTCCAGGAGGGCGAGAAGCCCGTGGCGAATCGACATACTCAGTATGTATACCGAGTATGTCGTGGCCTGCAAGCGACCTGAGGCGGACCTCGTAAGTACGCCGTAAGTACTACCGCGGTGGGTGGGGAGAGGGAGACGGGCGGTAACGGAGCAGGTCAGTGCCGTCTCAGCCGCACTCCGAGGAAGCCGAGCCCGAGCCCGATCAGCGTGATTCCGGTGCCCAGGGTCAGTACGGAGACGGGACGTCGTGACGCGTTGGTGACAAAGCCGGTGTCCCGCTCGCGGGGTGCGTCCGCGCCCGGTGGGCGGGCCGCCGAGGACGCCTCCGGGATCT
Source organism: Streptomyces sp. NPDC056987 (assembly GCF_042673865.1). NCBI lineage: Bacteria > Bacillati > Actinomycetota > Actinomycetes > Kitasatosporales > Streptomycetaceae > Streptomyces > Streptomyces sp. NPDC056987. The sequence continues at coordinate 109,716 of NZ_JBHURV010000012.1, read as the reverse complement.
GCGCGACCCCCTCGGGCGGCACCTCGTCCTCCCTCGCCGTCCCGTTCTGGTCGGTTTCATCGGCTTCATCGGCTTCGTCGGCTTCGACGGTCCCGGCGTCCTTCCCGTGCCGGTCCGGCCGTGCGCGTGAGGGGGTCGCCGGGGTGGCCGAGGGGGGTGTCGTGCGGGCGGGGCGCGCGGCGTCGCCGGAAGGGGCCGTGGCGGCGGGGGGAGCGGCGGGTGACGCTCCGCCGGGGCGCCGGCCGGCCGCCGTGCCCGTGCCGGTCTCCTTGCCCGTCCCCCTTCCGGTCTCCTTGCCCGCCGTGCCCGTGGTGTCGGCCGTACCCGTCGTGCCCGTCCGAGGGGCGCGACCCGTGTCGCCGTCCCCACTGCTTTCCCGGCCGCTTCCCGTCCCGCCGCCCGGGTCGTTCTCGTGGTCGCTCCCGGGGGCCGTGTCCCGGCCGTGCCCGGGGCCGACGGCGGGCCCCGCCTCCTCGGGCCGTACGACCTGCCCGCCCGTCGGTCGGCCCGGACGGGGCCGCCCTTCGCCCGCGGGCCGCGCCGCCGACGCGACCGGCGCCGGCGCCGCCACGAGGGCCTCGGGCGCCACAGCCGCCCCGGCCTCCTCACCGGACGCGACGGGCGCGGCCAGCAGCAGCGCCGCGACGGCGACCGCGGTCGCGCCGGAGAGGCGAACGGAACTCGAACTCACCGATTCAGCGTCACATGTGACGCTGAAACCGGCATCTCGGGCATTTCGTTACGATCCGCCGTCGTGAGCCATCGGCGCGAGCCCGGCGTGATCCGGACGGCAGACGAGCCTAGCCCGCGTCCCCCGTGGAGATCGTCAGCTCGAACTCCTGGTCCTTCGGGCGGATGGCCGCGCCCGGCTCGGGGTACTGGGTGATCACGATGTCCTCGGCCTGCGCGCCGTCGTCCTTCTTCTTCGGCTCCGCCCAGGTCCAGCCGGCCTTACGCAGGCAGTCCTTCACCGAGATGATGTCCTTGTACCGCAGGTCGGGGGCCTGCACCTTCGACGGGTCCAGGCTGTCCTCGGACGCGGCCGTGCACTTGTCGGAGTCGATCGTCCGGTTGCGCTCCGGGTCCCGGTGGTCCGCCGAGACCGCCGGGCCGCTGGTGCTCGCGGAGGGATCGGTCTTGTCGTCGTCCGGGCCGCCGTTCATCGAGAGGGCCGCGATCAGGCCGCCCACCGCCAGGATCGCGACCGCGATCGAGCCCACGATCACCGGGGTGTTCCGCCGGCCGCCCCCGCCGCCCCCACCGCCCGCGCCGGATCCCGGGGAGCCCTGCGGGGAGATGCCGTACGACTGGGGCGACGTCGGCGCGGGGGTGTGGTACGCCGGGGACGACTGCGGATAGCCGTAGGCGGCGCTCTGCGGGTGGGCCGGCGGCGGTGTCTGCATCGGGCCGTACGCGGACGCCGGGGCAGGCGTCGCGGGGCCGTAAGGGCCGGGCTGGTACGGCGTCTGTACCCCCGGGGCGCTCTGGAAGGGCCCCGGGGTCTGGGCCGACTGGTCCACCGGCGGGAAGACCGCCGCGCCCACGCCCGCCCCGCTGCTGGTCCCCGAGGCTCCCGGCACGATCACCGGGGCGCCCGGCTGCCCGGCGGTCAGCACCCGCGCGCACTCGTCGCGCATCGCGTCCGCGCTCGGGAAGCGCTCGTTGGGGTTCTTCTTCAGCGCCCGCGCGACCAGCGCGTCCATCGCCGGTGTGACCGACCGGTTGATGGTGGACGGAGCGACCGGCTCCTCCTGGACGTGTGCATATGCGATCGCCAGCGGCGAGTCCGCGTCGAACGGCAGCCGGCCCGTCAGGAGCTGGAAGAGCATGATCCCGACCGAATACAGGTCGGAGCGCGCGTCGACCCCGCGTCCCAGCGCCTGCTCGGGCGAGAGGTACTGCGGCGTGCCGACGACCATGCCGGTCTGAGTCATCGACGTGACACCGGACTGCATGGCGCGCGCGATGCCGAAGTCCATCACCTTCACGACGCCGCGCTTGGTGATCATCACATTGCCGGGCTTGATGTCCCGGTGGACCAGGCCCATCTCATGGCTGGTCTCCAGCGCGGCCAGTACATCGGCGGTCACCTTGAGCGCCTTGTCGGCCGGCATCGCGCCGTACTGCCTGACATCCTGCTGGAGCGCGGAGCCGAGCGGCTCGCCCTCGACGTACTCCATGACGATGTACGGCATCACCGCACCGTCGAGGGTGTCCTCGCCGGTGTCGAAGACGGAGACGATGTTGGTGTGCGACAGTTTCGCCACAGCCTGCGCCTCGCGGCGGAAGCGCTCGCGGAAGGACTGCTCGCGCCCCAGCTCCGTGTGGAGTGTCTTGATCGCGACCTGTCGGTCGAGCGCCGAGTCGTACGCGAGGTATACGGAGGCCATGCCGCCTTCGCCGAGCAGATCGCGAAGCTGGTACCGGCCGCCCGCGACCGAACCGCCCGCATAGCGGCCCCGTGCGCCGTCGTGGCTCATGACTGTGCTCCCCCTCGGCGCGCGCGTACGCGGTCGTGCCTCGCGCGGCGGTCTCGCGTCGATACCGGCGATACTGGCGCCGTGATCCCGTTATTACTGGCCAAGTCTGCCGCAGGCCACTGACACGTCAAGCCGGGTGCCCGATCCGTGACCGTAGACACAGCAAGCGTCTCGGAAGCGTTACAGGAACCGCACGGAATTTGCATGGGCAGCGAGCCGGGGGGTTTCATGACCGGTCCGTCCTGGACCGGCGTGTCACACGGAGCCTGTAGCGTGATGGCCCACAGCCAACCCTGAGCAACTCCACCCCGTGGCACCGAGTATCCCGATTCCGCCAAAGACGCAGTCACACAAGCTTCACAAAGCTCCTGAGACAGACAGACCACCCGCGGACCGCGCGTGCGGCGCCCCCGCGGACAGACACGACGGCGAGGACTGATGGCACCCGAACCCGAAGCAGGCGGCGGAGTGCCGGATGCGGCGGACTCCTGGGGCGACAACGGATTGGTCGGCGGGATGGTCGGCGACGGCCGCTACCGCATGACCCATCGCCTCGGCCGCGGCGGCATGGCCGAGGTGTTCGCGGCGGAGGACGTACGGCTCGGGCGCATCGTCGCCGTGAAGCTGCTCCGTGGCGATCTCGCCGAGGACCCGGTCTCCAAGGCCCGCTTCACGCGCGAGGCGCAGTCGGTCGCGGGCCTCAACCACCACGCGGTGGTGGCGGTGTACGACTCCGGCGAGGACACGGTCAACGGGCAGACCGTGCCGTACATCGTGATGGAGCTGGTCGAGGGCCGGACCATCCGTGATCTGCTCGTCAGCGCGGAGGCCCCGCCGCCCGAGCAGGCGCTGATCATCGTCTCCGGAGTCCTGGAGGCGCTCGCCTACTCGCACCAGCACGGCATCGTCCACCGTGACATCAAGCCGGCGAACGTGATCATCACGGACGCGGGCGCGGTCAAGGTGATGGACTTCGGCATCGCGCGCGCCCTGCACGGCGCGCAGTCGACGATGACCCAGACCGGCATGGTCATGGGCACGCCCCAGTACCTCTCGCCCGAGCAGGCCCTCGGCAAGGCGGTCGACCACCGCAGCGACCTGTACGCCACGGGCTGTCTGCTGTACGAACTGCTCGCCCTGCGGCCGCCGTTCACCGGCGAGACCCCGCTCTCCGTGGTCTACCAGCACGTCCAGGACATCCCCGTGCCGCCCTCCGAGGTCTCGGACGTGGCGCCGCCGGAGCTGGACGGACTCGTCATGCGTTCGCTCGCGAAGGAGCCGGACGACCGGTTCCAGAGCGCCGAGGAGATGCGCGGGCTCGTCCAGTACGGCCTGCAGATGATCCAGCAGCAGGGCAGCCACACCGGCACCTGGAACACCGGCCCGGTCGACGCCCACATGATGGGCGGCAACACCCCGGCGATGGGCATGGCCCAGACGACCGCGATGGGCCACCCGCCGCACGGGGAGACCGCGCAGGGCCCGATCCTGCCGCCGATGAACCCGAACGACGGCGGGTACGACGGCGGCCACCACGGCAACGGCGGCGGTCGCGGCAAGCTCTTCCTCTTCGTCGCGCTCGCGCTGATCGCGATCATCGCGGGTGTCGCGTACGCGGTGAACAGCATGGGGACCACGGACAACGGGAACGACACCAAGAACCCGACCACCCAGTCCCCGTCCCAGGACCCGACGTCCGAGAGCCCGAGCCCGAGCGAGTCGGAGTCCTCGCAGGACAGCGACACGGACACCTCCACGGGCGGCAACGACTACCCGAGCTACGATCCGCCGAGCCGGCCGTCCTACTCGCCGACCGAACCGGACGAGCCGTCCTACTCGCCGTCCGCGCCCGACACGGGCACGGCGGACGGCGGCACGGACGACGGCGGGACCGGCGGCGACCCGACGGCCGACACGCCGAGCACACCGGCCGACAACGGTGGCGGTGGCAACGGCGGCGGCGGTGGCGGCGAGACGTCCAGCGGAACCGGCACGGACGCGGGCACTTCGGCGGGCGACACCTCGGCCGGCACGATTCAGGGCACCACCGAGGGCGTGGGCACCTCCCAGGGCTGAGGAGCCGACAGCGAGGCTGTCCGACCCGCTGACCGGGTTGCCCCGCCGACCCGCTGACCCGGGGCGGCGGGTCAGCCCGCGAAGGCCTCGCAGACAGCCTCGTACTCCCGCGTCCACCAGACCGCGAGGGCCGACACCGCGGCGAACAGCGGGTCGGCCCTCCGGTCGTCCAGCATGTAGCGCCACCGCAGTATCCAGAAGTCGTTGAGCCGCTCCCACCAGACCCGGTGGACCGCCGCGGCCAGCTCGGAGGCGCCCGCCCCGGCCGCCTTGCGGTAGGCCCGCGCGTACGCCCGTACCTTCGCCAGCTCCAGCTCGCCTGTCGGCCGTACGAAGAAGATCGCCGCGGCCCGGACGGCCTCCTCGGCACGCGGCTGGACGCCGAGGCGGTCCCAGTCGATGATCGCGGCCGGCTCCGCGCCCCGGTAGAGCAGGTTCAGCGGGTGGAAGTCGCCGTGCACCCACCCCGTGGCGGGCTCCGCGCCGGGCGGCGGCCGGCGGTGGGCGTGGCGCTCCAGCAGCGCCCTGCGCTCCACGAGCCGGTGCTCGGCGAGCGTGTCGAAGACCTCGCGGCGGGCCCGGCCCCGCGCCAGGACGAGGAGCTCGTCGATGAGCGCGAAGGTGTCGGCGGGGTCCGGGCTGACGTACGCGAGCGCCGCCGGGCCCGGTTCCATCACCCGCTCCAGGCAGGTGTGCACCCGCCCGAGCAGCCCGCCCAGGCGCCGCGACGCGCGGGCGGTGAGCTGCGCGCCGTCCCGGTGGCTGCCCTCGATCCAGGGATGCAGCGCGTAACAGCGCCCGCCGAGGACGGCGACGGTGTCCCCGTCGGCGCCCTCGACCGGCGGCGCGACGGGCACGCCGAGCGTCTGGAGCCGCTGGGTGGCGCGGTGCTGGCGGCGGATGGTGTCGCGGTCGCCGTCGAGGTGGTGCTTCAGGAAGTACGCGCCGCGCGTGGTGCGGAGCCGGTAGCCGTGGTTGAGCAGTCCCTGGGCGACGGGTTCGCACGACAGGGGCTCGCCCGTGTTCCGGTAGCGGCGCAGCAGCAGCCGTACGGGCGGGGCCGGGGCGCGCGGGGTCGTACGCGCGAGGGGTGGAGAAAGGGGGAGAGGTAAGGCAGGGGTGGCGAGGAGGGCGGTGACAGGCGGAGCTGTGTGGCTGGCACGAGCGGCGGTGGGCCGGGGAATGACGGCGGTCGCGGCAGGCGCAGCGAGTTCATATGAGCGCGGCACTTGTCAGATGTTAGATCACGCAGCGTGTTGACTCCGTCGCTCGTCTGCGTAGTCGAGCGTGTGTACGGTAATGAACTGGGGCGTAAGCCGCATGTAGACTGGATCGAACGGATTGCCGTCCACATGGTGAGGTTTGGCGCCGAACATTTCGATTTCCGAGGCCGTCGGCTCAATCACCTCGGCCGTCCCGGTGAACTGTACCGACCAGAGGTCGTCCGCGCCGCTGCCGTAGTTGTCCGCCCCGTACGCCACCACACCGCCGCCGCACGCCTGGTGGTATCCGTGGCCCGCGTGCATCCGCAGCAGGACCGAGCCGCCGCCCGTCACCACGTGGCGGGCGGGCGCCACGAACGGCATGGCCCGCATGCTCGTCGCCACGCGTCCGTACGGGACGCGGGTGAGCAGGTCGATGGCGCGGAGTTCCTCGGTGGACATGTCGTCCACTCTCCGTCACGGAAGCCGCTCCCAACAGGGGAGGCGGCCCCTGAACAACAGGACGTTGGTCCCGATTAGGACCAGGTCCGCCGCGGTACGACGCCGACCGGGCCGCTGTCGTACGACGCCGACCGGGCCCGGCGGGAGGGTCAGCGTTTCTCGGCCTGGAGCCGGGCCACGTACGCCGCCGCCTGCGACCGCCGTTCCATCCCCAGCTTGGAGAGCAGGCTGGAGACATAGTTCTTGATCGTCTTCTCGGCGAGATGGAGCCGCTCGCCGATCGCCCGGTTGGTCATCCCCTCGCCGATCAGATCCAGGATCCTGCGCTCCTGGTCGGTGAGGCCGGCCATCTTGTCGTCCGCCTTGGCGCTGTTCCCCGTACGCAGCCGCTCCAGCACCCGCGCCGTCGCCACCGGGTCGAGCAGGGACCGTCCCGCCGCCACGTCCCGTACGGCCGTCAGCAGTTCGTTCCCCCGGATCGCCTTCAGCACGTAACCCGAGGCGCCGGCCATGATCGCGTCGAAGAGCGCCTCGTCGTCCGCGAACGACGTGAGCATCAGGCACTTGACGGACTCGTCCCGGGATCTGATCTCCCGGCAGACCTCGACGCCGCTGCCGTCGGGGAGCCGTACGTCCAGCACCGCCACGTCCGGGCGTGTCGCCGGGATGCGGGCCATCGCGTCGGCAGCCGTGCCCGCCTCGCCGACGACCTCGATGTCGTCCTCGACGGACAGGAGTTCGAAGACGCCCCGGCGGACGACTTCATGATCGTCAAGGAGGAATACCGTGATTTTTCCTTCTTCGTGCACAGAATTCAGTCTCACACACTCACTCCTTCCCTGCCCTTCCCTGCCGCTGACCAGCGGGATAACGTGCCGTTGTTCCGGCGGCCTGCGAGGCTGTGACCAGTGGTTGTTCCCGACTTTGCCGATTTACTTGGAAATCCAATCAAAATTGCAGGTCAGATGGGGTTTCGCAGTAATGGTGCCCACTGGGTAACGTGCCTGTGACAGGGCGCTCGCCGGGGCACCTGTCACGTCTGTCCCGATCTGGTCGCACCCACCCTGTGCGCCGGGCGGTACAGGCGAGCCGCACTGGTTCCCGGCGGATCCCGGGGGCCGGACAGACGGAGGAGCACGCACGTGACCGTGGAAAGCACTGCCGCTCGCACACCGCGACCGAGCAGCGGTACCGGTACCAAGCGCGCGAGCGCGAAGAAATCGGCCCAGAAGAAAACGGCCCAGAAGAAAACGGCGGCGACCCCGAAGGGCGCGAAAGCGACCGGCCCCGGGCCCGGTTCCGAGCCGCAGCTCGTCCAGCTGCTCAGCCCCGAGGGCGAGCGCCTGGAGCACCCCGAATACTCGGCCCTCATCGCCGACATCACCCCCGAATCCCTGCGCGGGCTGTACCGGGACATGGTCCTGACCCGCCGCTTCGACGCCGAGGCCACCGCCCTCCAGCGCCAGGGCGAACTGGGGCTGTGGGCCTCACTGCTCGGCCAGGAGGCCGCGCAGATCGGCTCCGGGCGCGCGCTGCGCGACGACGACTACGTCTTCCCGACCTACCGCGAGCACGGCGTCGCCTGGTGCCGCGGGATCGACCCGACCAATCTGCTGGGCATGTTCCGCGGCGTGAACCACGGCGGCTGGGACCCCAACTCGAACAACTTCCACCTCTACACGATCGTCATCGGCTCGCAGACCCTGCACGCCACCGGCTACGCCATGGGCGTCGCCAAGGACGGCGCGGACTCGGCCGTGATCGCGTACTTCGGGGACGGCGCCTCCAGCCAGGGCGACGTGGCCGAGTCGTTCACCTTCTCCGCCGTCTACAACGCGCCGGTCGTCTTCTTCTGCCAGAACAACCAGTGGGCGATCTCCGAGCCGACCGAGCGCCAGACCCGGGTGCCGCTCTACCAGCGCGCACAGGGGTACGGCTTCCCCGGCGTCCGGGTCGACGGCAACGACGTCCTCGCCTGCCTGGCCGTGACCCGCGCGGCCCTGGACCGGGCGCGCCGGGGCGAGGGCCCCATGCTGGTGGAGGCGTTCACGTACCGGATGGGCGCGCACACCACCTCCGACGACCCGACGAAGTACCGCGCGGACGAGGAGACGGAGGCGTGGCAGGCGAAGGACCCGATCCTGCGGCTGCGCCGGTACCTGGAGCGCGAGGGCAACGCCGACGAGGCGTTCTTCGCGGCGCTGGACGAGGAGAGCGAAACACTCGGAAAGCGGGTACGTGAGGTGGTACGGGCGATGCCGCAGCCGGACCCCATGGCGATCTTCGACCATGTCTACGCCGACGGGAACGCGCTCGTGGACGAGGAGCGGGCGCAGTTCGCGGCGTACCAGGCGTCGTTCGTGGATTCCGGACCCGCAGATTCCGGTTCCGCCGGTTCCGCCGGTTCCGCCGAGGGGGGTAAGTGATCATGAGCGGCGTACAGAAGCTCCCGATCGCGAAGGCGATCAACGAGTCGCTCCGCAAGGCGCTCGAAACCGACCCCAAGGTCCTGATCATGGGTGAGGACGTCGGCAAGCTCGGCGGCGTCTTCCGCGTCACGGACGGCCTCCAGAAGGACTTCGGCGAGGACCGGGTCATCGACACCCCGCTCGCCGAGTCGGGCATCGTCGGCACGGCCGTCGGGCTGGCGCTGCGCGGCTACCGCCCGGTGGTGGAGATCCAGTTCGACGGCTTCGTCTTCCCGGCGTACGACCAGATCGTCACGCAGCTCGCGAAGATGCACGCCCGCGCCCTCGGCAAGATCAAGCTGCCGGTCGTCATCCGTATCCCGTACGGCGGCGGCATCGGCGCGGTCGAGCACCACAGCGAGTCGCCGGAGGCGCTGTTCGCGCATGTGGCGGGGTTGAAGATCGTCTCGCCGTCCACGGCGTCGGACGCGTACTGGATGATGCAGCAGGCCATCCAGAGCGACGACCCGGTGATCTTCTTCGAGCCGAAGCGCCGCTACTGGGACAAGGGCGAGGTCAACACGGAGGCCATCCCGGACCCGCTCCACGGGGCGCGGGTGGTCAGGGACGGTACGGATCTCACCCTGGCGGCCTACGGCCCGATGGTGAAAGTCTGCCTGGAGGCGGCGAACGCCGCGGCCGAGGAGGGCAAGTCGCTGGAGGTCGTCGACCTCCGGTCGATGTCCCCGATCGACTTCGACACGCTCCAGGCGTCGGTGGAGCGGACGCGCCGGCTGGTCGTCGTCCACGAGGCGCCGGTCTTCTTCGGCTCGGGCGCGGAGATCGCCGCCCGCGTCACGGAGCGCTGCTTCTACCACCTGGAGGCGCCCGTGCTGCGGGTGGGCGGCTACCACGCGCCGTATCCGCCGGCCCGGCTGGAGGACGAGTACCTCCCGGGCCTGGACCGGGTGCTCGACGCCGTCGACCGCTCGCTCGCGTACTGAGGAGTGCCGTGACCATGACTGCTGACATCGCCGCCCGGTACCGGGAGTTCAGGATGCCCGACGTGGGCGAGGGACTCACGGAGGCGGAGATCCTGAAGTGGTACGTACAGCCGGGCGACTCCGTCACGGACGGCCAGGTCGTGTGCGAGGTGGAGACGGCGAAGGCGGCCGTCGAACTGCCCATCCCGTACGACGGGGTGGTGCACGAACTGCGTTTCGGGGAGGGCGCCACGGTCGACGTGGGCGCGGCCATCATCACGGTGGACGTGGCCCCGGGGAGCGGCGGGGGGCAGGCTCCCGCTCCGGCTCCGGAACAGGCCCCGGATTCGGCTTCGGCTCCGGCCTCCGCTCCGGCTTCGGCTCCGGGAGCTTCGGCCCCCGCCGCCGCTCCGGCTTCCGGGGCCGGGGCGGCGGGTGGCGGCCGTACGCCGGTGCTCGTCGGCTACGGGGTGGCCGAGGCGCCCACGAAGCGCCGCCCGCGCCGGGGCGCCGCTCCGGCCGCCCCGGCGGCTCCGCCCGCCCCGGTGCCCGGCCAGGTGAACGGCCACGCGGGTACGGCGCCGGCCTCCCCCGCGCGCCCGCTGGCCAAGCCGCCCGTACGGAAGCTGGCCAAGGACCTCGGCGTGGACCTGGCGACGGTGACGCCGTCGGGCCCGGACGGGATCATCACCCGCGAGGACGTCCACGCGGCGACGGCCCTGCCGCGGGAACGGGCCGAGGCCCCGGCCACCGCACCGTCCGCGGCGCCGGCACCGGAACCCGTCCTCGACCGGGAACCCGTCCCCGCCCAGGCCACCGCACCCGCGTACGCCCCCGGAACCGCCCGGGAGACCCGTATCCCCGTCAAGGGCGTACGGAAGGCCACGGCCGCCGCGATGGTGGGCAGCGCCTTCACCGCGCCGCATGTCACGGAGTTCCTGACCGTCGACGTGACCCGCACGATGAAGCTGGTCGAGGAGCTGAAGTCCGACAAGGACATGGCGGGGGTACGGATCAGCCCGCTGCTCCTCGTCGCCAAGGCGCTCCTGGTCGCCCTCAAGCGGCACCCCGACGTCAACGCGGCGTGGGACGAGGCCAACCAGGAGATCGTGCTCAAGCATTACGTCAACCTGGGCATCGCGGCGGCGACCCCGCGCGGTCTGATCGTTCCGAACATCAAGGACGCGCAGGACAAGACGCTGCCGCAACTGGCCGAGGCGCTGGGGGAGCTGATCACCACCGCCCGCGAGGGCAGGACGACCCCGGCGGCGATGCAGGGCGGCACGGTGACCATCACCAATGTCGGCGTCTTCGGCGTCGACACCGGTACGCCGATCCTGAACCCGGGTGAGTCCGCGATCCTCGCGGTCGGCTCGATCAAGCCCCAGCCCTGGGTCCACAAGGGGAAGGTCAGGCCGCGCCAGGTCACGACCCTGGCGCTCTCCTTCGACCACCGGCTGATCGACGGGGCGCTCGGCTCGATGTTCCTCGCCGATGTGGGCGCGGTCCTGGAGCAGCCGAAGCGCCTGATCACGTGGGCGTGATCGGCGGAGCGTGACGTACAGAGGTGCGTGACGGACAGAGGTGGGGGACGGCCGCTCGGGCCGTCCCCCACCTCTGTCCCACTGCCGTCCCTCACTGCCGGTCGGAACCCCTCGTGGAGCCCGGTCGTAAGGGGGGCGGCTCAGTCGCGCTGAGCGTCCGCCGGGAGGGTCCGGAGCTTCATCGTCTTCGCGGTCGAGGTGCCGAAGCCGTGGTCGAGCATCTTCGCCGCGTCCTTGTACCGGTCGGAACCGTTCAGGACGACGCCGACGAGCGTCTTGCCGCCGCGCGTCGCGGCGAACACCAGGCAGGGCCCGGCGGCGGTGCCCGTGCCGGTCTTGATGCCGATGGCGCCGTTGTAGGAGCCGAGCAGCTTGTTGGTGTTGTACCAGGTGTACGTGCGCTTGCCGCCGTTCGCGGCCGGGGCCGTGGCCTTGTACGACGTGGCCTTGACGACCGCGCGGAAGTCCGCGTTCTTCATGGCGTACTGCGCGATCTTCGCCAGGTCGCGCGGCGTCGTGTAGTTGTTCCCGCCACCCGATATGCCGTCGAAGGAATCGAACTTGGTGTTGGTGAGCTTCAGTTCCTTGGCCTTGGCGTTCATCTTCGCGATGAACGACTTCGTGCGCGCCGCGTTGGTGGAGCCCGTGCCGTAGGTGTCGGCGAGGGCGTAGGCGGCGTCGCAGCCGGAGGGCAGCATCGTCCCGTAGAGCAGCTGGCGGACGGTCAGCTTGTCGCCGGTGCGCAGGTCGGCGGTGCTCGCGCCCTCCTTGGTGACGTAGTCGCGGTACGCCTGCTTGACGGTCACCTTGCGGTTGAGGTCCACGCCCTTGGTGCTGAGCACCACCGCGGCCGTCATGATCTTCGTCGTGCTGGCCATCTGGCGCCGGGTGTCGGCGGCCTTGCTGTAGACCGTGGCACTGGACGAATTGTTCAGCAGGAACGCGCCCTTGGCGGTGACGGCCGGGGCGGCGGCCGCCTGCGCGGGCGCGGCCAGGACGGTGACGGAGAGCAGGGCGCCCGCGCCGAGGGCGAGTACGGCGGACCTGCGCACGCCGGGGTGAGTGGATGTCAAGGAAACACTCCGAGTTCGCGAATGCGGGTGAAAACGTCGGTACATCGTCTGAGCGCTACGAACGCTGAACGCTACGTGTCAGACCCGCGAAGGGGCCTCAGAGATGTACGAACCCAGGTAATCATTCCGGAAAAACTGGTCCGCAGGGGCCCGGTGGTTTCGGAGTTGCCGATGTGCCGCCTCAGGAGCCGGAGGTGAGGCGGGCCGCCGAGGCGATCGTGGCGCGTGCCTCGCGCTCGTTCAGACCGGTCCGTACGGCCGCGTCGACCAGTGCCTCGGTGAGCGCGTCGCCGAAGCCGTGCTCGTACGCCCGGCAAGCGGCCCAGAACAGCCGGGTGTTGCGCTGCCCCTCGTGTGCGGCGAGCACGAACTGCACCAGGCCGTGGCCGCGCGCGGGCCGGTCCCGCGCGTGCCGGGGCCGGGCCGGCGGCGTCAGCAGGCGCAGCAGGGCGCGCGGGCAGGGCGCGGGCGCGAGCCCGGCCGTGCCCGGGGCGAGCCGGTAGGCGCCGCGGGCGGTGACCGAGCCGGGGCCCACGAGATAGCCGCCCGCGCCCCGTACGTCGATACCGGGCGCGAGCCGGCCGGCGGAGTTGGGCACGACGACGTCCGGCGGGCCGGTGAGCCAGATGTGCCGGCCGCCGCTGGGCGTCAGCACGACCACCGTGTCCGGCAGCGTGAAGAGGTGCTGGAAGGCGAGGTGCTGGAGCGCGGCCACGGAGTCCGGCGCGGGCCCCCGCAGGTCCCGCAGAGGGTTGGCCCTGGGGCCTCGCGAAGGGCCGGGGGCGACCGCCCCGTCCGCCGGGCCGACGTCGAGGTCGATGCCGATGAGCCGGTACGGCGGCCGGCCGCAGGCGATCCCGTACCCCGTGGCCCAGGGCACGGCGGCGAACAGCGCCCGTACCCCCGCCGGATCGGTGGTGGCGTCGTGCACGCCGTGGCCGGGACGACCGCACTCGCCACGGCAGAGGGAAGGGCCGCCGGGCTCGTCCCGGTGCGGTGAGCGCAGGGCGGGGAGCTTGGCGGGGGACAGGGGGAAGACGGGGAGCCCGCGCTCGGCAGCGGACAGCGCGTGCGCGAGGGCCGGGGTGGCGGTCTGCCGGAGGGTGGTGGCCATGGCTCCATGTTCGTACAGACGTTCGAAGAAAGGAAGGGGGGAGGGCCGGACGGCGGTACCGGAAGAGGCGTTACGGGATGGATTTCACCGCGGGGGCGGCGGTGGGTCGGAGGGGTGTGCTGAAACGCTTCACCTCTTGCGGTGTCCGGATTCCGAGGAGTTCTCGCCGGGGTCGGCCTCTGCGGCCGTGGTGTGATGCGGGGCTTTGGGGGCGCATTGGGGGTTTATCGACCTGTCCTCACGCTTGCGAGGGAATCAGCTCCTCCGGGGTGGTTCCGGACGGATTCGGTGGGCAATTCTGAGTTCGCGACGTCGCCACGAAGACCGGAGCGGCCGGCCAACCGCCCCGGATCGAACTGCACTTCCCGCCGTACTTCTGGTTCCTGGAGGAAATGACATGGCAAGCTTCCGTACCGCCCGTGCCTTCGCCGCTGTCGCCGCGCTGCCCCTGGCCGCCGCGCTCTTCACCGGGGTGGCCAACGCCGACAACGGCGCCCTCGCCAACGACGGATCGAACGCCAGCGCGGCCTCGATCAGCGGCAGCGGGGTGGGCGGTCACAACTTCGGCAACTCGACGACCACGCAGCAGGTGGCGACGGGTGCCGGGGCGTCCAACCAGAACAACACCGCGAGTGTGGTGGGCTCGGGCTTCACCTCGATCGACCAGTCCAACGAGAACGTCGAGGTGAATTTCACCAATCTGTGGTGGTGAACTCGGCCCGACGGGGGGCGTGACTGAGGGGTGAACGACGACCTGCGCGGCGGTGCGGAAGCACCGCCGCGCAGCCGTGTACGCAGCCTTGTGCGCGGACGGTGCGTCCGCGCGGCCGGCGGGGCGGACGTGCCGGAGGGACCGGTGCGGTCGCGTGGCGGGGCCGGTGCCAGGGTCGGCCCCTACAGTGCGCGTCCGCTTTCCTCCACCTTCAGGAGGTGTAGTCACCCCCACCCCTACACCCTGAGGCGGACACGTCTTCGGGACCTGGGGCCGATCCCTCGGCCGGGCCCCGCTCCTAGCGTGGAGCCATGACCACGCCTGTCTGCCCGAGCGCTTCCACAGCCGCCAAACCGGCCGCAACGCCGGCCGCGCAGTACGTGCCGTACGCCGCGCAAGCGACGTATCCGCCCTACACGTCGTTCTCGTCGTACGTACGGGCGCGGGGGCCCGTACTGCTGCGTACCGCCCGTTCGCTCACCGCCAACCCGTCCGACGCGGAGGACCTGCTCCAGACCGCGCTCACCAAGACGTACGTCGCCTGGGACCGGATCGAGGACCACCGGGCCCTGGACGGCTATGTCCGCCGGGCCCTGCTGAACACCCGCACCTCGCAGTGGCGCAAGCGCAAGGTCGACGAGTACGCCTGCGAGGAACTGCCCGAGCCCGCGGGCCTGCCCGAGCCGGATCCCGCCGAGCGGCAGGTGCTGCACGACGCGATGTGGCGCGCGGTGATGAGACTCCCCGACCGCCAGCGGGCCATGGTGGTCCTGCGGTACTACGAGGATCTCAGCGAGGTCCAGACCGCCGAGGTGCTCGGTGTCTCGGTCGGCACGGTCAAGAGCGCCGTGTCCCGCGCGCTCGGCAAGCTCCGTGAGGACCCGGAACTCTCCCCCGCACGCTGACAGCCCGATCCCTCCTCCCCCGACGCACGGGTGGCCCCGACGGATTCGGGGAACTTCCCGCGGTGGTTTCTACTCCTGGGTAGTGACATACCGGCCGGTACGCGCGCAGAATCTCGGCAGCGAAACACCGCCGCAACGAATCGCGACGCGACGCCAACACCCGCCGGGAGGACGCCGTGCTGAGCACCATGCAGGACGTACCGCTGACTGTGACCCGCATCCTGCACCAGGGGATGACCATCCATGGAGCGTCACAGGTCATCACCTGGACCGGGGAGAGCGAACCGCAGCGCCGCAGCTTCGCCGAGGTGGGCGGACGCGCGACCCAGCTCGCCCGCGCCCTGCGCGACGAACTCGGTGTCACCGGCGACGAGCCTGTCGCGAGCCTCATGTGGAACAACTCGGAACACCTTGAGGCGTATCTGGCGGTCCCCGCCATGGGCGCGGTCCTCCACACGCTCAACCTGCGCCTCCCGCCCGACCAGCTCGTCTGGATCGTCAACCACGCGGCGGACCGCGTGGTGATCGTGAACGGTTCGCTGCTGCCGCTGCTCGCCCCGCTCCTCCCGCAGCTGCCCACGGTCGAGCACGTCGTCGTCGCCGGAGCCGGCGACCGCACCGCGCTGGACGAGGCCGTGGCCGCGCGCACGGCGTCCGGGGCTCCCGTACGGGTGCACGCGTACGAGGAACTGATCGCCGGCCGTCCCACCGCCTTCGGCTCCTTCGACTGGCCGGAGCTGGACGAACGGTCCGGGGCGGCCATGTGCTACACCTCCGGCACCACCGGCGACCCCAAGGGCGTCGTCTTCTCGCACCGCTCCATCTACCTGCACTCGATGCAGGTCAACATGGCCGAGTCGATGGGGCTCACCGACCGGGACCTCTCGCTGGTCGTGGTCCCCCAATTTCATGTAATGGCCTGGGGGCTGCCGCACGCGGCGTTCATGACCGGCATCGGCATGCTGATGCCCGACCGCTTCCTCCAGCCGGCCCCGCTCGCCGAGATGATCGAACGCGAACGGCCCACCCACGCCGCCGCCGTCCCCACCATCTGGCAGGGGCTGCTCGCCGAGGTCACCGCCCGCCCCCGGGATCTGACGTCCATGGCCCATGTCACCATCGGCGGTTCCGCCTGTCCGCCGTCCCTGATGGCGGCGTACGACAAGCTCGGGGTACGGCTCTGCCACGCCTGGGGCATGACGGAGACCTCGCCGCTCGGCACGACGTCCAACCCGCCCGCCGGACTCACCGCGGAGGAGGAGTGGCCGTACCGCGTCAGTCAGGGCCGCTTCCCGGCCGCGGTGGAGGCACGGCTCGCCGGGCCCGGCGGCGACCTGCTCCCCTGGGACGGCGAGTCCGCCGGTGAGCTGGAGGTACGCGGACCGTGGATCGCGGGGGCGTACTACGGGGGCGCGGGCGCCGAACCCTTCCGGCCGGCGGACAAGTTCAGCGAGGACGGCTGGCTGCGGACCGGCGATGTGGGCGTCATCAGCCCGGACGGCTATCTCACGCTCACCGACCGGGCGAAGGACGTCATCAAGTCGGGCGGCGAGTGGATCTCCAGCGTCGAGCTGGAGAACGCGCTGATGGCCCACCCCGACGTGGCGGAGGCCGCGGTGGTCGCCGTACCGGACGACAAGTGGGGCGAGCGGCCGCTCGCGACGGTCGTCCTCAAGGACGGCGCGAGCACCGGATACGCGGAGCTGAAGGAGTTCCTCGCCGGGAAGATCGCGAAGTGGCAGGTGCCGGAGCGGTGGTCGGTGGTGGCCGCGGTGCCGAAGACGAGCGTCGGGAAGTTCGACAAGAAGATGATCCGCAGGCAGTACGCGGGCGGCGAGCTGGACGTGACGCGCTTGTAGGCGTGGCGGCGTGGCGGCGTGACTGTCCGTACGGCGCCGCCGACCTGCCGATCGGCGTCGACCGGCGCCGATCGGCAGGTCGGTTGGTCAGCTGGTCAGTTGGTACCGATCTTGGCGAGGAGGTCGACGATCCGGTCCTGCACCTCGGTGCTCGTGGAGCGCTCGGCGAGGAACAGCACGGTCTCGCCGGAGCTGAGCAGCGGCAGCTCCGCCTCGTTGATGCCGCCCGAGGTGTATATGACCAGCGGGGTCCGGTTCAACTGGCCGTTCGCGCGCAGCCAGTCGATGATCCCGGCGCGCCGGCGCCGTACCTGCATCAGGTCCATGACCACCAGGTTCGGCCGGATCTGGGCGGCGAGGTTGACGGCGTCGTTGTCGTTCGCGGCGCGCGCGACCTGGAGGCCGCGCCGTTCCAGTGTCTCCGTGAGGGCGAGCGCGATCTCCTCGTGCTCCTCGATCACCAGCACGCGTGAGGGGTGCTGCTCGCTGTCGCGCGGCGCCAGGGCCTTGAGGAGCACGGCCGGGTCGGCCCCGTACGCCGCCTCCCTGGTCGCCTGGCCCAGACCCGCCGTCACCAGGACGGGGACCTCGGCGGCGACCGCGGCCTGGCGCAGCGACTGGAGCGCCGTACGGGTGATGGGGCCGGTCAGCGGGTCGACGAAGAGGGCCGCGGGGAACGCGGCGATCTGCGCGGCGACCTCCTCGCGGGAGTGCACGACGACGGGCCGGTAGCCGCGGTCGCTCAGCGCCTGCTGCGTCAGGACGTCCGGCGCGGGCCAGACCAGCAGGCGGCGCGGGTTGTCGAGCGGCTCAGGAGGGAGTTCGTCGTCGACGGGCTGCGGCTGGGGGCGGTTGGCGACCTCGACCGCGCCACCGGGGCCGTCCAGCGGCTCGGGGCCCTCGGCACCCTCGTCGGGCGCCCCTATGGCGTACGAGCGGCCCGTGGCCGGCGCGGTCGGCAGCCGCAGGCCGCCGCCCTGGGTCTGGTGCTGACCCTGGCCCGGAGGCTGCGGTTGCGGCTGAGGGGAGGTGGCGGCCCCGGCCGGTTCGGGGCGCTCGGTGCCGGCGGGCGGGGTGCCGAGCTTGCGCCGGCGGCCGGAGGGGCCGGAGGGCGCGGTCGGCGGCTGGCCCTGCTGCGGGATCTGCTGCGGGATCTGCTGCCCCTGCTGGGCCAGGGGCACGCCCTGGCCGAGCGTGCGCACGCTGAAGGCGCGGCCCTGGGTGGAGTCCGGCGGGACCGGGACCGGGACGGGGGCCTCTTGCGGCAGGGGCTGCGCGGGCGGCAGCGGCTGGTGCGCGCCGAGCCGGGGGTGCGGTACGGAGGACTCGGCGGACGGCTCCGAGGCGGCGACCGACGCGGCGGCGGGCGTCGGCTCGGGCTCGGGAACGGGTGCCGGAGCCGGAACGGGTGCCGTTCCTGGGACCGGTGCCGGCCCCGCGACCGGCGCCGGAGCCGGAGCCGGAGCCGGGGCGGCGGGCGCGTCGGCGGGCGCGGGCTCCTCGGGCCAGCCCGGCGGCGGCGCCATGAACCCGAAGCCGGAAGTGGTCGGCATCCCCTGCCCGTTGGTCGCCGTCCCCGCGGGCCGGCCCGCACCCTGCCGGGGGAAGGCGCCGACCGGGGCGGCCGGTACGGGGCCGCCCCAGCCGTTCGGGTCCGGCGCCGCGGCCGTCTCGGCGGCGGGCACCGGGGCGGGGGCGGGAATGGGGCCGGGCTGGGCACGGCGCCCCGCGGCGGGCAGGGGGTGCGGCTGCGGTGGGGTGTGGTCGTCGTCCGGAGCCGTGCGTACGGCGTCGTGCCGGCCCGGCACCGAGGTGTCCTGGGCGGCGGGCGCGGGGACCCGGCGGTCCGCCTCGGCGGGCGGCAGGGCGAACGCGCTGCGGGCGCTGTCCGCCTCGGCCGGGGGCGGGACGCGCCGGTCCTGCGCGGGCGCGAGCGCTCGGCGCGCGCGGCGCCCGGCGGGCTGCTGCGGGGAAGGCTGCTGGGGCTGCGGCTGGGCGGGCACGGGCACGGGCCCCGCGACGGCGGGAGCCGGGGCCGGTGCCTGCGCGACCGGAGCGGCGCCCGCGACCGGAGCGCCCCCCTGAGGAGCGGACGGCCCGGAGGGCACCGACGGCACGGACGGCACCGACGGCCCGGACGGCAGCGCGGGAAGCGCCCGCTGCCCGGGCCCGCCGTGCCGCGCGCGGCGTTCGGAGCCCGGCTCGACCGGCACGCCCTGCGGCGGCACGGCCGCGCCGAGCGCCGCGAGCCCGGTCGGGTGCGCCCCCTCGGACGAGGTCACGACCGCGCCCTCCGACGGCGCGGGCACCGGCGCGGGCGCGCCGCCCGGCAGCGCGAGGGCGGCCCCGGGCCCGGCGGCGCCCGGCGCCGCGTCCTCGGCCGGGCTGGGCCGCCCGCGCCGCCGCCCCGTACCGCTCCCGGCGCCCGTGACACCGGCACCAGCCGTACCCTCGGCTCCAGACCCACCAGAGCCACCAGAGCCACCCGCGGCCCCGGCGCCGGTCCCGGACTCGATCGCGCGGGCCCTGCGCCGTCCCGTGGGCTCCCGATCCTGCTCGCCCGTGTCCTCCACCGGGGAGTCCAGGAACGCGTCCGTGGTCGCCCGCCGCGCGCGCCGCCTGCCGCCGCCCGAGGTCCCGTGACCCTGCCCGGGGCCCGGATGCGGCGAAGGCGCCTGATGCTGCGTTCCCTGCGTACCTTCCCCGCCGGGCATCGCGGAGGGCGGCGGAACCGCCCCCGAGCCCTCGCCCAGCGGCAGCTCCAGGACGTACGCGCTGCCGTTCATCCCGGGCACCTCGTGCGTCTGCAGCACGCCGCCGTGCGCCCGTACGATCCCGCGCACGATCGGCTCGTGCACCGGGTCCCCCCCGGCGAACGGCCCGCGCACCTCGATCCGTACGACGTCACCGCGCTGCGCGGCGGCCACCACGATGGTCGAGTCGACGTAACCGCCGGCCGGCGACGCCGTCTTCGTACGGCCCGTCGCGTCGACCCCGGCCACATCGGCGACGAGATGCGCGAGCGCCGTCGCCAGCCGGACGCCGTCCACCTCGGCCTCGATCGGCGGGGCGTGCACCGCGAACTGCGCCCGGCCGGGCCCGATCAGCTCCACGGCGCCCTCGACACCGGCCGCCACGACCCCGTCGAGCAGGGTCTTCGCCTTGGTGAGCGTCTCCGTACCGGCGTCGAGCCGCTGATAGCCGAGGACGTTGTCGACGAGCGTCGTCATCCGCGCGTACCCGGCGGCGAGATGGTGCAGGATCTGGTTGGCCTCGGGCCAGAGGTGGCCCGCCGGGTCGGCGGCGAGGGTGGTCAGTTCGCCGCGCAGCTCGTCCAGCGGCCCGCGCAGCGCCTCGCCGAGCACGGCGGTGAGCTGGGTGTGCCGGCCCGCGACATCCCCGTACCGCTCCGTCAGCCCCTCGATCTCGGCCGCGTACCGGTCGCTGCGGTCGGCCAGCTCGGCCGCGTGCCGCTCCTCGGCGGCGGCCAGTTCCGCGGTGAGCCGGTCGGTCGTCTCCGTCAGCTCGGCGGTGAGCCGCTCGTCGGTCTCGGCCACCTCCGCGGTACGCCGCTCCTCGGCGGCGGTCAGCTCGGCGGCGTGCTGCTCGATGAGTTCGTCGTACGGGCGCCGGTCGGTGAAGGTCATCACGGCGCCGACGAGCTGGTCGCCGTCGCGCACGGGCGCGGTCGTCAGATCGACCGGCACCTTCTTGCCGCCCTTCGCCCACAGGACCTGCCCGCGCACCCGGTGCTTGCGGCCGGAGCGGAGCGTGTCCGCGAGCGGGGACTCCTCGTACGGGAACGGCTCGCCGTCCGCGCGCGAGTGCAGGATCAGCGGGTGCAGCTCCTGCCCGCCCAGGTCGCTGGCGCGGTGGCCGAGGATCTGCGCGGCGGCCGGGTTGACGAGCACGACCCGCCCGTCGGTGTCCGTACCGACGACACCCTCCGACGCGGCCCGCAGGATCATCTCCGTCTGGCGCTGCGAGCGGGCCAGCTCGGCCTCGGTGTCCATCGTCCCCGACAGGTCCCGTACGACGAGCATGAGCAGCTCGTCGCCGGTGTAGCTGTGCGAGTCGTTGTACGCGTCCCGGCCGTCCTCCAGGCTCGCGCTGGTCACCTCGGCGGGGAACTCGCTGCCGTCCGTGCGCCGCGCCATCATGCGGGTGGGCTTCGTACGGCCGCGGGCGTCGGCGGAGGCGGGGCGCCGCATCGAACCGGGGATCAGCTTCGAGTCGAACTCGGGCAGCAGGTCGAGCAGCCCGCGGCCGACCAGGGCCGTGCCGGGGGCCTCGAACATCTCCAGGGCGATGGTGTTGGCGTTGACGACCGTGCCGTTGGCGTTGACGAGCACCAGGCCGTCGGGGAGTGCGTCGAGTATCGCCGCGAGGCGAGCAGCGCCTCGGGATGGCCTGCTGCTCACGACGACGCTTCCTCCCTGAACCACTGCACCTTGCGGACGGCCGCACCCATCTTGCCTCTCGGCTCCCGGCCTGTCACTGATGGGAGTCTAAGGGCTGGGACGGGGGCAGCGGCGGCGATGAGGGGTACCTCTCGCCGGGGCCGCGGCCCGGGGCGGGTGCGCGTGGCCTGTGCCATGGTCACATCACGTACGCCCGGGGCCCGCAGCGCCCCCGGTCCTGGTCCGCCGGTCCTTACTCACCGGCCCCGGGAAGAACGGGCTCCAGCGTCCGCCAGCGGGAGATCTCGCAGCCGTTCTTCTTGTCGAAGGCGGCGTCGACGGTGCGGCCCTGCCAGGTCCCGGTGACGCGGGCGGTGGCGGGACCGCCGTACTGCATGGTGCACACGGCGTCCCGGCGGACCGGCGCGAAGGGATCCCGGCTCTCCCGGGCGAGCTCCGCCAGCCGGTCGCAGGCGGCCCGCGCCCGCTGATGCGTCCCGCCGACGGGCCGGCAGGTCAGCCGGTACGTACCGTCGGCCGCGGCGGCCCCGGAACCGGCGACGCTGACCGTGAGCTGATCCCCGGGTGCCGCCGCCTCCTGCGGCCAGGCCTCCTCGGCGAGGGGCAGCGGTACGGGCGCGAGCGGGGCGCCGGTGGCGGCGGCGGACGTACCGACGAGGGCGGCGGACGCGGCGACACCGAGAGCGAGGAGACGCAGACGCAGCATGAGGGCTCCTGACAGTGACCTGGACCTGACGGACAACGGACAACGGCATACGCCGGGCCCCACGCCCGGCCCCCTGCCTAACGCGCGCCGGCCCCCGGCGTTGCGCACGGGTATGTGCTTTGCCCTGCGGCCCACCTGCCTAGTACCGTGAGGAGCGATTGGTGACACCCCACCTGGCTGTGTCATCATCTGCACGCACCCGTTTCGCGCCCGCGCGACACGGAAGCTGGAGGCGTCGCCTAGTCCGGTCTATGGCGCCGCACTGCTAATGCGGTTTGGGTCTTAAAGCCCATCGAGGGTTCAAATCCCTCCGCCTCCGCAGCGTCGATCACCGAAGCCCCGGCCCCACGGCCGGGGCTTCGGTCGTTCGTCCGAGGTTTTCGCCATCTCTGCAGGTCAGAGGGGGTGCGGGGAATGGATTTCACCTGACGCCGCAGGTCATGTAATGTTGTTCCCGCAACGCCGACCGGGAAGAAAAGCCCGGAACGCCAAGCACTCGTAGCTTAACGGATAGAGCATCTGACTACGGATCAGAAGGTTGCAGGTTCGAATCCTGCCGAGTGCACACAGGTGAGAGGCCCCCGGAGAAATCCGGGGGCCTCTCGCGTTGGGCCGTACAGCAGCGAAGTACAGCAACAGGCTTCGCCTAGTCGGTGGCGCTCCCACTCATGGCCGCCGACAGCCTGCCAATGGCCGCGCGTACCTCTTCCTCGCTCGCCTCCGCGTAGACCTCCATCGTCATGGCGATCTGGGAGTGCCGGAGGATGCGCTGAGCGATCTTCGGATGCACCTTGAGGGCGACCAGAAGCGAGCTGCATGTGTGCCGGGTGTTCCGCAGCGGGATCACCCGAAGGCCGGCCCGGCGGGCGCGCAACGCGAAC
Source organism: Streptomyces sp. NPDC056987 (assembly GCF_042673865.1). NCBI lineage: Bacteria > Bacillati > Actinomycetota > Actinomycetes > Kitasatosporales > Streptomycetaceae > Streptomyces > Streptomyces sp. NPDC056987. The sequence continues at coordinate 86,890 of NZ_JBHURV010000012.1, read as the reverse complement.
ATGCGGGTGAGGTTCCCCGGTTCGATCGGCGTCCCGTACTTCGTGGTGAAGACCAGATCGTGCCGGTTCTGCCAGAGATCACCCGCCGCTTTCCGGTCCCCGGTCTGCTGGGCACGGCGCATGCGCAGGGCCTTGAGGCAGAGCGCGGGCAGCGGCAGGAAGTCGTCCGACTCCTCCGTCTTGGTCTCGCGGTGCAGGATCTGCCGTCCGGCCCGCTGGATCTGGTGGTCCACGTACAGCTCACCGGTCTCGAAATCGATGGACTTCCAGGTCAGACCGAGTACTTCACCCCGGCGCAGCCCCAGGCAGAGGACCAGCACCCAGGCCGCGAACAGGTGATCGTCACGGGCCACTCCGTCGGCGAGGAAGTGGCCTGCCTCGGCCACGGACCACGGCTTGATCCGGCGGCGTCGCGGCTTGGGGACCTTGACCAGGGAGGCGACGTTCTTACCGATCTCCTCCTCGACCACGGCGTGCGACAGGGCGGCCCGCAGAGCGCGCTTGGCGTCCTTGCCCTGCGCGCAGCACTGGCAGATGCCGGCCAGCTTGGTCAGCCACTCGCGGACGTCCCGCACGGTGAGCTTGTCGAGGCGCTTCGTGCCGAGGTGCGGCGCGATGTAGAGCCGTACGGAGCCTTCGTACGAGACGTACGAGAGCGGGGCGAGATTCGGCCTCACGATGGAGTCGAGCCAGTACGTGAGAAAGGCGCCGAGGGTACGGTGACGGGTCGCCACAGGCCCCTTCTTGGCCTCACCGTGCAGCCGGATCCACTTGTCGTGCACGATGTCCCGGCTCGGCCCGTAGACGTACTTCCGCTTGCGTCTGCCCGTCGGGGGTGTCGACCCAGACGTACGCGGCGAAGCCGTTCTTGTAGGGGTAGATGGATCCTTCGCCGTTACCGCGCTTCCCGCTCATGCTGCCTTCTCCTCTGCTGCGGTGGCGACGCGCTGTACGTACTCGTCGACCCAGGCCGGGAGGATGCGGCGGTTGCGGCCGACCTTGACCGAGCGGATCTCGCCGGTGAGGACGAGCATCTTGGTTTTGGAGAGGCCGAAGCCGAGCATCAAGGCGACCTCGGCGGTCGTGTGCCACTTCGGCGTGATCGTGACCGTGGTCATCGGGACGGTTCTCCTTCGGTGCGGTCGGGGTGGAGTTGGTCGGTGAGCCAGGCTTCGTCTCGGGTGAGGCCGTTTCCGGCGTACTCCCAGCGGGAGAGGACGAGCGTGGAGGGCCCCGGGGCGTGGGGGTCCTCCACGCGTGCCAAGGCGGCTTGGAGGCGCTGCCATGCGGCGCGTGCCTCGCGAAGCGTGCCGAGCGTGGTCGAGTAGCGGCGGGTTTTGGTGGAGAAGTGGCCGCGGAAGCCGAGCATGTGGGCCCAGGCGCGGAGGCGGAGGTGTTCGAGGTCGGGGCGTGCGCCGAGGTCCCAGCAGGTGCGGACGAGGCGGCGGGCGTGTTCGGTGAGGTCGGTGTGGGCGAGTTCGGCCAGGAGGCGGATGCGGTGGTCAAGGGTGCCGGTGGCGGTCTCGGCGCCCTTGGTGGCGTACTTGGCGATGTAGCCGGCCACGGCGCGGTCGGTGAGTTCGGTGCTGCCCGCGAAGTCGGCGCCCCGGATGGTGCGTACGTCGAGCTGGCGGCCGAAGACGAAGGTGTGCGCGTGGCCGTCGAGGACGGGGCCGGTGACGTGGGCGGCGCGGGTGGCGGATTCGATGGCGTCGGTGAGGAGTTCGGCGGTGGCCCAGGCCGGGGGCGGGGTGGTGCCGCCGTCGGGGCCGTCGAGGCGGATGACGGCGTGGAAGTGGACGGCGCCGCGTCGCTGGTATTCGGCGACTTTGGCGAAGGAGACGCGGGCGTGCTGGCGGAAGGCGCGTTGGGTGAGTCCGGCGCGCTTGGCGATTTCGCGGCGGAGGTAGATGGAGAAGCGCCGCCACAGGGCCCCTGCGTGGGCGTTCCAGAGCACCGCGGCTTCGTAGTCGTACGAGTTCGGGTGGAGCGGGGTGCCGAGGGCGGGATCGTCGGTGGGGTGGGTGGTGCCGCAGCGGCAGGAGGGGCGGCCGGTGGGGCGGTTGTGGACGGGGCCGAAGCTGGGGGCGGTGAAGGTGGCGAAGACGCGCGGGTGATGCGCGACCTGTTCGGGGGTGCCTTTGCCGCCGCGTAGTCCGGCGGTGATCAGGTGGTAGGTGTCGCGGCGGTAGGTCTCGGCGCAGGTGGGGCAGCGGGTGGTGCGGCGGTTGTTGCACCGGACGAGGAGCTGTCCGGCGGGCAGCGCGGTGGATTCGAGGTGGTGGAGTACGGGGCCGATCTCGCCGGTGGTGGCGTCGAGGTGGTGTTCCGTGCGGTGCCCGGTGAGGCGGATGGGCCGGGTGCAGCCGCCGAGGGTGGTGAGCTGGCGCAGGAGTCCGGGCAGTTGGCCGTAGGTGGCGAGGCGGCGCAGTTCGGTGTGCGGCGGTGAGGTGTCGCGGGAGACGATGGTGCTGCTCCTTGGTCCGGCGTGGGTGTCGGGCGGAGGGGATGGGCCCACCGGGGCGGTGGATGCTTGGCGGTATCGAGGCCGCCCCGGTGGGCCGCTCAGCGGTGACGCTGGGAGGTGAGCAGAGAGCGCAGGACAACGGCGGCGACCGCCACGGAGACGGCCGTGACGGCGACGGCGGCCAGGAGCGCGGTGGCGACGACCCCGCCCACGAGTACGGCGGCGATGGCGCCGGTGCCGGGTATCGGCAGAGCGGATCGGCTCCGGGGCGCGGGGGCCTGGTGCTGGCAGGCGCACGGCGCGGCCGGCTGATGGACGGTCGGGGTCGGCAGGGGCGGCGTGCTGGGGAGCTGGGGGCGCAGGAGCATGGCGGCTGGTCCTTTCAGCGCTGGTCGGTGCCGTTGACGATGTCGACACCGGTGCGGGTGCCGGAGTCGATGGCGGGGGCGAGGAAGGTCTGGTTGAGGTAGAAGCCGAAGAGCGCGATGACGGCGACGACCCAGAGGCGGATGCCGAGGAACTTGATCGCGGTCCACGCGATGACGCCGAGGACCAGGACGAGCGGCAGGGACACGGTCACGGTCGGTATCTCCTGTCAGCGGGCGGGGCAGCGGTGGGTGCGGGCGGCGAGTTCGGCGGCGGCGCGGGAGTCGTAGTCGGCGGAGAAGCCGCAGCGGGGCGCGGTGCAGGCTGCGGTGTGCTTCTCACGGCCCCGGTTGTCGTAGGCGGTGCCGACCTGCACCGGGCCGATCCGGGTGAGGTTGCGAAAACGCTTGGGACGCATGGCTGGGCTGTCCTCTCAGGCGAGTTGGGCGGCGATCTGCCGGGCGAGTGCTGGGGGGACGCCGAGCCGGGCGCGCAGGGTGTCGGTGTCGATGGGTTCACCGGTGCGGTCCTGATGGGCGGTGGCCACCTTGCGGGCGTGCTCCACCAGGGCGGCCGGGACGGCGCTCGGTGCGACGGTTGGCGCGGCGGGACTCGGCGCCGGGCGCGGGGGCGGTTCGGGCGCAGGTTCTTCGGCAGGCTCGGGTGTCTCGGCGGGCTCAGGCGTCTCGACGGCCGGGGCCGGTGCGGTCGGGTCGGGGGTGTGCGCGAGGAGAGTTCCGCCGAGGAAGGCGATGGCGGGCCATCCGGCGACGAGGACGCGGAGCCAGGCCGGTATGGCGTCGAGGTCGAGGAGCCCGGCGGTGGCGACGTTCGCGCCGAGGGAGGCGATGAGGGCTGTGAGGAACCAGCACCAGCCGGACGCGATCGCGTGCCCGGAGCGCAGCCGCCGCCAGGCCGCGACAAGCAGCAGGTCGACGGAGACCGGGTAGGCCCAGGCTTTCCACCCGTGCTGTCCGGCGGCTTCGGCCAGGTCGTGCAGATGGGCGAAGGACAGCGCACCGGCGATCACGGCTTGGACGAGTACGGCGTCGACCCGGGCCAGGGAGCGGCGCATGACGGGACCTCCTTTCGGTTTCGGGCATGGCGGGGGTAGGGAATCGGCGCGGTGACGCCGTGCCGATCAGTGGCGTGGTGGAGCGGGGTGGCGGTCAGCCGAGGGCGGTTCGTGGCGAGGCCGGCACGGGCGAGGCCATCTCGTACGCGGGCACGGCGGGCCGGAAGCGCGCCAAGGCGGGCAGTTCGGGCACGAGCGAGGCGGTTTCCCGGCAGACGGCGGCGGCTTCGCTCAGTGAGAGGTACGGCGTGCGGATACGGGTCCAGCCGCCGGAGGTGTCCCCGGCGACGGCCAGGCCGGGGCGTTCAGGTGCGATGGAGCAGGCGGCGCCGACGGCTTCGGGGGCGATGTCGCCGAGCGCCATCTTGGCCGAGGCTTCGTCGTTGACGCGGTGGCAGACGCGGCCGGAGAGCTGGGCGCGGAGCATGGTGGCGCCCTTGCCGAGTTCGGCTCCGAAGCGCTGCCCGCTCACCTCCAGGTAGATCCCTGCGGCGCGGCCGAGCTGGGCGAGACGGATGAGCTGGGTGACCATCTCGTCCCGCCGCTCCTCGTCCTTCCTGGTGGCGACGAGGAAGAGTTCGGCCACCTCGTCCACGAACAGCACGACCGGTACCGGCCGCTCGTTCTCCGGGAGTCCCCAGATGTCCGAGGTGATGTCCTCGGCTCGGGTGCCGGGGGCGATGCCCTGCCGGGCCTTGACCAGGTCGTACCGGTCCTCCATTTCCTTGACGAGCACGGGCAGCAGCTCCCCTGCCTCGTGTGGATCGGTGGCGAGGGCGGACAGACGTGGCGCGAAGGGTGTGAGTTCGACGCCGCGTTTGCAGTCGATCCCGACCAGGGCGACGGGCTGCCGGGCGAGGCCGGTGAGGAGATTGCGCAGGTACATGGACTTGCCTGACAGGGTTGCGCCGAGGGTGAGTTGGTGCGGAATGGTGAGGTAGTCCCGTACGAAGGGCAGCGCGTCTTCGCGCAGGGCGACGGGTATTCGCAGCTCATCCGGGGTGCCCGTCCTTGGCATCCGGACGCGGGTCAGTACGTCGAAGCCGACCAGGCGCAGTTCGACCACGCCCGGCTTGATTGGGGCGACGTACACGGCGTGGACGCCCCAGGCGTGGCGCAGCCGTTCGGCGGACGCGGCCACGTCCGCCGGTTCCTGACCGGGGGCGAGGCGGAGCCGGAACCGCAGCCCGGTCGAGGTGGGCCGGATGAGCCCCCGCCGGGGCGGTACGGTCCGTATCTCCCGCCGGGTGGCGGCCCGTACGGCCAGCGCCCGGAGACGGGACGGCGCGACCGTGAGACCGCAGGCGTCCATGACGGATCCGTACGAGGTCAGCACACGTACGACGGAGAGCGGAAGGCCGAGGACGGCCCAGTACACGGCCGGATGCCGGGTCCGGGCCCGGACGGCCCCGGCGCCGAGTACGACGACGGAACCGCCCAGTATCAGCGCGGTCAGCAGGTCGGACACGTCAGGCTCCCGCACCGGCCGTAGCGGGTACGGCCCCGGCGGTGAGGGCGGCGGCGCGGTAGGCGATGCCGTGACGCTGCTGCCCGTTGAACACCGATTCCCACGGTCGGGCGATCAGCCCCGGCAGTGACACCGGCATTCCCAGGGCCAGGCCGTTCGTCACTCCGCTCTCGGGGACGGTGACGTGGATGAGCGACGACTCACCTTCGTCGATGTAGACGACGCCGACCTTCATCAGCGCCTCACCGCTCACCGCGTCCTTGGCGATCTCGCCGGTCTGCCGGTCGCGGACCTTCGGCTCAGGCGTCTCGGTCAGCAGGATCGTCGCGGTGGAGGTCTCAACTCGGATGGAACGCACGGGATGTCTCTCCTCAGGATCAGCCCCGACCCATGGCATCTACTCGTCTATACAAGATGCGCTCTGAATCGGCGACGTACGGGAACGCGACCTACTGTGCCACACATCTTGCCCACTCGTCTATACGAGTTGACCTGTCGGTGCATACGAGTCCGACAACGCGTGCTCTCCGGAGGCTTCGTCAGCATCCCGTGCACTCCCGGTCGTTACGTCGCGGGCAGGTGGTAGTTGAGGACGTATGCGTCGGCGGCCATGACGGTGTCGCACACCTCCACGGCGCGGCCCTTGGTGTCGAAGGCGGTGCGGATCAGATGGATCACCGGCACACCCGAGGCGAGCCGCAGCGTCTTGACTTCCTGGGGTGAGGGCATGCGGGCGCGGATCTCTTCCTCGAAGTGGTCGAGGTGGTGGCCGAGTTCTTCGAGTCGGGCGTAGATGCCGCCGGGGCCGGGGTTGGGCTGGGCGATGGGGGTGTCACGGGCCAGGTCGAGCGGGAGGTACGACACCGCGAACTCGACCGGCCGCCCGTCGAGCAGATACCGGCGCCGCCGCGCCAGCACGCGCCGGGGAGCACTCAGCCGGGCGGACACGTCAGCCGAGGGCCGCTCTTCCTTGACCTCCAGGTTGTCCACCTCCGGGCGGCTGCCGGCCGCGTCGGCCTCCACGATGAAGGCCGACTTCCCCTGTTCGCGGTGGCGCCGCGCGAACCGGTCGGAAGCCAGTCGCCGTACCGGCGGACGTGGTCGGACGAAGACGCCCTTGCCGTGTTCGGACGATACGAGTCCTTCGCTCTGGAGCATGGAGAGTGCGTTGCGGACGGTCATCCGGGAGACGCCGAAGTGCTCCACCAGTTCGGATTCCGAGGGCAGCTTGGCCCCTTCGGCGAAGCGCCCCTTGTCGATGGCTTCTCGCAGGTGATCGGCGATCTGCCGGAAGACGGCCCGGTCGCTGGTCGGGTCCAGCGAGCCGAGCAGACCGGAAGCTAGTGCGGCCATGTGTACTCCTTTGGATATCTAGACAAGAGGCTGAGTCCTGTTGCTACGGTGAAGAGCCTAGCCAGCCCCGTGGACGAGGAACGCCGAGAGTGACCACAGCCGAACGCCCCCATTCCGTGAGCGTCGCGGGAGTGATCGTGGACGACCACGGTCGCGCCCTGTTGATCAAGCGACGCGACAACGGGCACTGGGAGCCGCCGGGCGGCGTGGTCGAGGCTGGCGAGACGCTGCCCGACGCGTTGCAGCGGGAGGTCCTGGAGGAGACCGGTATCAAGATCGCCCTCCCGGCGACCCTGACTGGTGTTTACAAGAACATGACGGGCCTGATCGTCTCGCTCGTCTTCCGCTGCCAGGCGATCGAGGGGCAGCCCACCACCGGCGACGAGACCAAAGCCCTGCGCTGGGTCGCCCGTGACGAGGTGGCGGAGCTGGTCGACGAGGCGTACGCGATCCGCGTGCAGGACGCCCTTGACGAGGTGTCCCCGCCTGCCGTCCGTGCCCACGACGGCGTGAAACTCGTCTAGCACTACCCAACGGTCCATAGCCGCCCACCAGCGTAAAGGAACTTGTATGCACGAGTATACGAGCAGGGTGCGGGTCTGGGGGCTGACTTGCCCGGGTTTCCGGGAAGAGGTCAGCAGAGCGCGGCGATGGACCCGCGACATCCTCAGCGGCCACCCCAACGCCGACGACATCGCCCTCATCGTCAGCGAGCTGGGCACGAACGCGCTCCTCTACACGGCCAGCGGCACCGAGACCGGCGTCTTCCACATCGCACTCGCCCTCTCCGATCACGTGATCGCCGTCTCCGTCACCGACGCCGGAGGAAGCGACACCACCCCCAAGGCCACCTACGCCGACGACGACGCCCTACGCGGCCGGGGCCTGGACATGGTCAGCACGCTCGCCCACAGCGTCTCCATCCACGGCAACGACCAGGGCCACACGGTCACCGCGGAACTCCTCACGAACCATCCCGGAGGCCACCCGTGGTGACGCCCACCGAGACGCGCCCCTTAACGGCATGCGCACCGAGGGCCGGCTACTGGTGCGAGGCCAGCGCCCACACACCCGGAGCCCGCACTATCTGGCTCAACTCCCACCCGGCCAACAGCCCCCGCACCGCCCTGCGCTGGCTCCACAGCCGCGTCCAGGACCTCACCGACCAACTCGACCAGCCCTACGCACAGCCGGGCCACCACTGGCTCACCGACGAAGCCGAACACGAACGAGCCCGCACCACCCTGGCCCACGGCGAGACCTACGTACTCACCCTCCACGACGACATCACCCGCTACGTACTCTCCGCCCGCCCCACGGGAAGTGCCCGATGACCGAACCGGCACCGATACTCACCCACGCCTTCCAATGCGCATGCTGGATACGCCGCCCAACAACCACCCAAGCCCCGACCCTCATCGACTCCATCGCCATCGAGACCGCCACACAGGCCATCCGATGGATCAGAGTCGCCGTCCGCACTATCGCCTCATCCCTCGAACCCGACGCCCGCGACAGGGCCTGGGACTGGCTGTCAGCCGACCACCGCAACGACCTCCACACCCTCACCAGCGGCCAGCCGTGCACCGTCACCCTCCACGACAGCCGCACCACCATCCAATGGACCGCCCGCCCCATGACCTACCTCAAACTCGCCACCCGCCATGGCCTCAACCTCCCAGCCTGCGCAGAGCAGTACACACAGCCCCAACACCAGCGTGAGTAACAACTTTCTCTACGGTTTCAAGACGGCTCGCTCCGCTCCCCGCGCGCGGCCCGGCCCCCGGCCGGGCCTGCGCTCCTGTCTCCGCCCCGCTCCAGCCCGGCCAGCGCCCGTGCCGCGCCAAAGCGATCAGTGGTGCCCCCTTGGCTAGGACAGCTCCCATCCCACTGTCCAGCCAGAGAGGGCAGACCCTCGCTGTCATCTTGATGAAGCACCATGACCAATTGCCCTCAAAGCGGCCTGCACATCGCACCCAACCGCTACTCTCAGCGCATGGATCTGTACGAGCTACGCATCGAGAATCTTTTCGATGAATTCACGCATGTCATCCAGTTCAACACAATTGACGGCTTAACCCTTCTTCACGGCGCCAATGGAGTCGGCAAGACGACGGTGCTGAAGATAATTGACGCCCTCGCCAATCGACGGTTCTCGCTGCTACGGTCAATTCACTTCTCTGGCCTACAAGCCCGTTTCTCCAATGGTCAAACTCTGGCCGTTGCGCGAAAGGCTGACCAAGCGAATGGAAAAACGTCTCTCGAATTTCGACTGACCGAAGGTGGGGATCACCTGGTTCACCCGCCGTGGACGCTGGGCCAGAGCGCCGCAGACCTCGGAATTCCGAAAAGCGTGATCGAGGATATCGTTCACGAGCTCAATCAAACAGGAGCAAATGAATGGTTCGACATGGTAGCTGGAGACACGCTTGACCTAAATGGCGTAATTGATCGCTATGGAGATCGACTGAGTCAGTATTCCCACATGCCGGCACACGTAAAGAGCCCCGACTGGCTGCGGTCCCTGACGGCAAAATTTCCGGTCTTCTTCATCCGGACGGAGCGGTTGACTAGCGGTTCGCAGGACCGACCCGCGAAATATCGACAGCCTCGCGAAACACCGATGACTCCCACTGTGCGAACTTTCGCGCGAGACCTTTCAATGCGAATTCAGCAGAGTTTGGCAGAGTATAGCAACTATTCACAAAAGCTCGACAGTACCTTTCCCGCAAGGCTGCTTGATCCAGCCATCCATATCGAAACTCCTGGAGAGGACTCAATTCGAAAGCGTTACAACGAGGAGGCGGACAGACGGATTCGATATGTTGAATCCGGCTTGCTGGATCGGGACGCGGAGCTCGAACTGCCTCAGCGCGAGTTGGACGACGGCGAGCGGCGTGTACTGAACCTATACTTGGCGGATGTTCGCGATAAGCTCTCTCAGCTCGACAAAATTTCGGAAAAGATCGAGTTGTTCCTGCAGGTCATTACCGCAAAATTTCGACGCAAGCGTCTCTTTGTAGACCGTGAGCAAGGTTTTCGAATCGTCTCAACGCAAGGTCATCAACTGAGTCTCGAGTCACTGAGTTCAGGGGAGCAACAGGAGATCGTCCTGACCTATGGCCTCCTGTTCAGAGAACAGGTCGGAACACTCGTGCTAATTGACGAGCCGGAGCTATCTCTGCACGTGTCTTGGCAGAATGACTTCATTCCGGATCTGCTCAAAATTGCCGAGCTAGCAAAACTCAAGTTCTTGGTCGCCACGCATAGTCCTTCGATCATTAATGATCGCTGGGATCTGACGGTCGAACTAAGTGATGGTGAGTAGATGGCCCTGCAGCAGCATCAGAGCAATCCTGTTCGAATCGCCAACGAAGTCGGCATGCTCAGATCTGGAACGTCCGGGCCAATCGTTCTCGTGGAAGGGGCAACAGATACACGCCTCTTTCGAAGACTCTTCATTCCGTCGCCGCGAGCACGCGTTATTCACTGTAAGGGGAAGTCTAACCTTCTGGCAGCCATAGGGATGGTAACAAGTCGGGGGATCACCGGGGTTCTCGGAATATGCGATGCCGACTTCGACCGACTTTTAGGGGTTCCGGCAGTAAAAAATGTGTTCGCGGTCGACCATCATGACACTGAAATCATGATCAGCGCATCACCAGCCTTTTCCCATTTCTACGCGGAACTCTACGAGCGCGAGGCCGACGAAAGGGAAATGAGGCGCACCAGGGAGCGACTTCTTTCCTATGCGGCAACAATAGGGAAAATGCGCCTGTGGAGTCTACAGAATGGGGGAAAACTCGGCTTCAAGACCCTTGATGCTGGCGGATACATTGAGCAAGACGGGACGTTCAACCTAGAGTCCTGCATCGGCACTTTGACGGCAACAAAGGGTCTCGATGTCAATGCCCTCCTTTCGATCGCAACGACTAGCACTGAGTCTCCGGAGACTGAAATATCCTGCGGCCATGATTTGACTTCACTCCTCGACTCTGATGCATCCATTCGCAGGCGTTCGCAAACGCTCGGAAGAGATGTCATCGAGAAGATGCTTAGGCTCAGTTTTGACGCGCAAGCGTTTTCAACGACGAATGTCTACAGCACGCTTCGTTCGTGGGAGAAGCAAGAGCAGCTGAAACTAATCCCTGATAACTGAGCCACTCGCACTGGTGGGCTTGGTGTGCAGCGACCCCACTTAGTCAGAGTGCAAAAGACCAACAGGCGGAAATGCCCGCAGCCTCGCCCGAACCGCTCCCAAATGATCGCTGGTCCCAAGCTGCGGACCCCTCACCGTCATCACGAGTCGGCCGTCGCGGCTGCATCTGGTAGACGACAAATCGGTAGCGTGGCTGAGGTCGGTGGGGGTGCAGCGAGGCACACGCGCGCCTGGTCGGCCGTCGCACCCGCCGTCGTGGCTGACTGTCGTCGGCGAGGTTCGTGCCACCGCCGTGCCAGATGCAGGGGTCAGCCACGGTCAACAGGGGTGTCCTGCAGTCGAGTTTGCAGCCGCCTCAGCAGGTATCGAACGCGCAGGTCAGCGGCGGAACGCCCCCTCCTCTCTCCTAAGACGGTGCTCAGCATCGATTCTCCGGGCCGATACCGACTGCGCCCGAGCCAGGTTGTGTCGGCGCCGTGGCGCCGCCGTGGTCGAGTGCAGCGCCGTACCCCGCGCCATAGCAGCACCGTTTGGCGCATTGCGCCGCGCGGGGCAGGTCCGGGGGCTCCTCCGGACCTGCCCCGCCTACGCGGAACCTGGGTGCCGGTCGGAGGTTGCGGTACAGCAGGGGAGTACCGCAACCACAGTGACCTGCCATGTCCGGCGGTGGCCCTCAGGCGCCCAGCAGGAGCCTGTATAGCCGTCGTTGACCGATCTCTGTAGAGCTACGGATCAGAAGGTTGCAGGTTCGAATCCTGCCGAGTGCACACAGGTCAAAGGCCCCGCCGGTTCGCCCGGCGGGGCCTTTGACATCAACGGATGATGTCAGGCCGCCCGCCTGGTTGCTGTCGCCTCGGAGCGATCCTCCTGACGGTTGCCCGTGGTGGCCTTGGGGTGATTCGCGCGGAGGCGCGAATCGCCCCATGACAGGTCCGCCTTGCGGCCCATCATCTTCGAGAGCACCCGCGTATTTTGACCGCTTGGACCAAGGAACAGCTTCGAGCAGGACGCGGTGCATCCCGAACCGGCTATGCCGGGATCCCGCTGAGTTACTCCTTCAGGGTGCTGTCATCGCCATCAATTGGCGTGTCGGGAAACACCGCATGGTCGCCCCGTTACGGTGCGGGCGTCGACCCACAAAGGACTGCCCGGCGGCTGGCGGGTAAGGGCTCCCTCAGCGTAGCGGCGTAGCCTGATCGAGAGGATCTGGACCTTGAGCGACTTTTCCCGCCGCTACCTGCTCAGAGCGTCAGCGGCCGCCGGAGCCGGGGCGGTCGTCATCCCGGGCCTTACGGCCGCAGGCGCGCCGGACATTGCGGCCGCGCGCACCTCGGGCCTTCTGGCCGCGAGCGACCCGGCCAAAAGATCGACGGGATGTCCGCCTGCGGAGCTGACCGGTCGCGTCGTCCGCCCCGGTGACGCCTCGTACACGGATGACCGCATCGACTACGACCAGCTGTTCTCTCACTACCCGCTGGTCATCGTCTTCGCCCAGGAGACCCAGGACGTGGTGAACGCCCTCACCTGGGCGCGGCAGCACAACGTCGCACTGCGGGTACGCAGCGGCCGCCACGCCCTGGAGGGCTGGTCGAACATCGACAACGGCATCGTGATCGACGTCAGCCAGCTCAAGTCGGTCCACATCGACACCGACGCTCGTATCGCGACGGTCGGCGCCGGCCTGACCCAGTTGGAAGCGGTGACGGCGCTCGCCGAGCGGGACCTCGCGGTCACGACCGGAAGCGAGGGCAGCGTGGGCCTGGTCGGTGCGACGGTCGGCGGCGGCCTCGGCCCCCTCAACCGCTATCTCGGCATGGCCTGTGACAGCCTGATCGGGACCGAGATCGTCGTTCCGTCGGGTCACGACTGCGCCGAGGTGATCCGTGCCGACCTGAATGACCACTCAGACCTGCTCTGGGCGCTCCGTGGGGCGGGAAACGGCAACTTCGGAATCGTCACGCAACTCACCTACAAGGTGCACCCGCTCAAGCGCATCGCCTATGTGCAGGCGACCTGGGACGGCCTTACGGACCTGCATGGGATCTTCGACGCATGGCAGCGTACGGTGCCGTTCGCCGACAACCGCCTCGGGTCCGAAGTCGAGATCCACAAGTCCCAGATCCTGCTGTTCGGGTGGCTCGCGGAGGGCACGGAGGCAGAGGCCAGAAAGTTGCTGGCCCCGATCCTGTCGGTCGGCTCGCCCGATGTGAAGGTGGAGGTCGGTAACTGGGGCCCCATCTATGCCGAAGCCCAGGTCCCGCGCTCGCAGGAGCCCGCCAACGTCAAGTTCTTCTCACAGTTCGCCAAGAAGCTGTTCCCGAAGAAGGCGATCGACGTCATCGGCCACTTCATGCGAAACGCTCCCACGGAGGAGAGCAACTACTTCGTCGATGCCTTCGGCGGGGCGATCAAGGAGGAGCCTCGCGGCGGCACCGCGTTCGTGCACCGCGACGCGATCTTCTACGGCGAGATCGGCGCAGCCTGGGGGACTCCTTCGACGACACCAGGCGTCTGCGACCCGCTCACCTCGGAGTGCCAGGCCTGGACCGCCGAATTCAGCCAGGCGATGCGCCGCTTCGTGGACGGCGCCTACGTCAACGTGCCGAACGTCGGCATGCAGGAGTGGGAGACCGCCTACTGGGGGAGACAGAACTTCGAGCGGTTGCGCGAGATCAAGGCGAAGTACGACCCCAGCAACGTCTTCCAGTACGAGCAGAGCATCCCGCCCGCGTCACGCTGATCGACAGTTCGCCGTCGGGGTCCCGCCCCGGTCGGGCTCGGCCTTTCACGAGGAAGGGCCCGACGCAGTCGAAGTCGAAGGGGTGTCGTTAACCTCGGTCTTGCATGAGGGATCGTCGGATTGCTGACGATCCCTTTGCTCGTTCAGAGTGAAGATTTCTGCTTGCGGGCAGGCGTATCGTGCAGGGCAGGCTGCGCAGGCCGGGAGAAATCCGGGGGCCTCTCGCGTGGAAGGGCATCCGCTGGGGCGGATGCCCCCTCACCGTCGCAGCCTGAACGTGGGGCCCCGCCTCACCTTCGCCAGAACAGGTGGTGCGTCACGCCGCTCGGGCTGGGCACAACCTCCAGGTGGAACCGGTCGAGCAGTTCGTCGGGGGACTCCCAGAGCCGCAGTCCGGACCCCAGCCTTACCGGTGAGACCGCCACATGCAGGGTGTCGACGAGGCCGGCATCGAGGAACTGCCGGATGGTGGTGACCCCGCCGCCGAGTCGGACGTCCTTGCCCTGCGCCGCTTCCCGCGCCCGTTCGAGGACCGTGGCCGGATCGCCGTCGACGAAGTGGAACGTGGTGTCGGAGAGCGTGAACGACGGACGCGTGTGGTGGGTCATGACGAACACCGGCGTGCGGAACGGGGGCTCCTCCCCCCACCAGCCGCGCCATTCATGGTTCTGCCAGGGCCCGCGCTGGGGTCCGAACTTGTTGCGGCCCATGATCTCGGCACCGATGTTGCGCGCGAAGTCCCGCGTGAAGTAGTCGTCGAGGCCCCGGCTCCCGCCGGAATCCGTGCGCATGGGCCAGCTCGCCGTGGCTCCGGCCCAGGCGAACAGCCTATCGGGATGGTCGAAGCCGAACGGCCGCTCGAAACTCTGGGCCTCACCGGCTGCGATTCCGTCACTTGAGACGTTGAAGTTCATCACTCTCAGCAGTTGATCCATGTCTGTCCTCGTCAGGTCCTGTCGCGTCATCGTGCGGCGGAGCGCCGCACACCATTACGTCGAACGGGAGGTGGCCGGATCGACAGCGACGCGCGACTTTTTCCACGGCGTGCGAGGAATCGGCCCCCGTAGCGGCGGATCAGAGAGGTGCGGGTTCGGTGCCGGTTCCCGGTTAAGGTGACCGCTTGTATCGCATGACGGCTGGGGAGTCGGAGCATTCGTGCGAGGGGGTGGAGGGGCACTCATGAAGATCCGTACGGTCGGGGCGGGGCTCACGGCTGTGATGCTGGCCGCGCTCGTGGGGTGCGGGACCAGGGCGGGCCAAGAAGGTGGAGAAGCCCGAGAAGCCCGAGAAGCCGGAGAAGGTCGCCTCTCGTCCCGGACGCTGCAGGGCCGATGGTGGACCTGGGCGTCGACGGAGCCCGAGCGGACGAATCCGGTCGCCGATCAGAACGGAAGCGCGTGCGAGCGGAACCAGCCGGAGGACGTGTGGTTCCTGGCCGGTACCTTCGGCACCCGGGCCAAGCGCACGTGCGGCATCCCCGCCGGGATGCCCATCGCTTTCCCCCTCCTGAACCGGGTCGGTGAACCGGCCGACTGCGCGGGCTTCATGAGGACGGCCGAGGGCTCCGCTGTCCTGGACGGCAGGAAGCTCGCGTCGGACATCTACGAGGGAGAGCCGATCGAGGTGCGAAGCGTTGCCGGTAACCCCGTCACGGGTACGGACGGCCGCTTCACCACCATCGGCTGCGGACTCTGGGTCCAACTGCCCCCGCTGGAACCCGGCCGGCACACACTGACGATCCGTGGCCGGTCCGGCGACTTCTCGACCGGTGTGGACTACACGCTGACGGTGGACGCCGCGTCAGGGTGACACAGGATCTGCCCATGGAACGAGTCGTTGACCTCGATCAGGCGGCCGCGGTGATCGATGAGCGCGTCGCACGATGGCTGGAGGCCGGACTCGCCGTCGGCCGGACGACGTGGCGGGACGAAGCCGCGCCATGGCCACCGCAGTTGGAGACCGACCGGGAGTTGGTACGTGATCCCGATTCGGTCGGCGTGCGCATCTCCGGTCCGGCGGACACCGAGCTGGGCGTAGTGCTCTTCCGCGGTGGCTGGGCCGATGTGGAGTTCATCGCGGATCTCGACGATGCCGGAATGCTGCCGGCGTTCGGCATCGACTCGGCGGCGGCGTTCGGTGCCCGGCTCGATCAGTGGGTGCTACGGGTCTTCGGGTAGGTCGGCGCCCAGCAGAGGCACACGGGTGCCACGCGAGGCGCTGTCACAACGCGTTCCTTGCTATCCGCGAAGAGTTTCCCCGCTGCACCCCTTCTGTTGGCCATGCCTGGCTAATCTCCATTCGCCCCGATCTGGCTGAGGAGAGGTACGTCCATGAGCACCCCGGTCTACCGCCCCTCAACTCGGCAGTCCGTGGCTGCTCCGATGCCGAACCAGCAGCGCCGGGACCGTAGTCGGGACGGGAGTGTGTCCGGGATCTCGACGGAGCACGCCTTACTGGACATCCAGTCCAGCGCCGGTAACCGAGCCGCGACCGCGATGGTGCAGCGCGCCAGGGGTACCGCGAAGGGGAAGGCGCCGGAGAACGGCAACGAGAACGGCAACGCGAACGGCAACGCGAACGGCAACGCGGCCTCCGGGTCGAAGAGTTACCGCGACCGGATCGCCGGGATCCTCGACAAGCTCAAGAAGAATTTCGAGCTCATCGACACCTTCGTCAAGGGCGTCCATGTGCCCGCCAACGCGGGCTTCTCCCAGCAGGCCTCCGCCACCGTCAACGAAGGGCTCAAGCAGTCCGCCGGCTCCTCGGGGACCGCCGCCGCGTCGGGGAACCTCGTCACGGAGGCCGCCGGCACCCTGCTCAGTGGCATGGAGGCGGCCAAGGCCAAGAAGGACGCCAAGAAGCACAAGGACGGGGCCGCCTTCCACGGAGCGGACAAGAAGGCCAACACCAAGTCGGCCGACGCGGTCGTCGGCGCCGCCAGCTCCGGAAGCTACGCCCTCGGTATCGCCAAGGAGCTGACCAAGGCCCAGAAGGCGGCGGGCGCCGCGACGGCGTCCGAGGCGAGCGGCATCGGCTCCGGTGTTGTCGGCGCGGTGAAGGGGGCCCGGGCGGCGGGCCGGGTCGGGCTGACGGCCCGCAAATACCGCGCCCTGAAAGGGCTCGGGAAGTCGGACCGGGTCGACGACGAGGCACTGGCCCGGCTGAACCAGGCGCGGCAGCAGGCCGAGTGGGCCGCGGCCGAGGCGTATGTCGCGCTGGACGCCCAATGGGGCCACGAGGGCGAGGACCGGCTGGACCGCGTCCTGGAGGCCATCGACGTGGCGTGGACGGCGATGGGTGACGCCCGTGACGCCGCGAGAGACGTCCGGCAGGCCGAGGACATGAACACGATGGACACGGTGCACACGTACGCGCTCGGCAAGCAGCGCAACAAGATGGGCAAGCAGGCGTTGACCGCCGTGGGCGAGTCCACCAAGGCCGCGGGCGGCGTCGTGACGGCGGTCGCCGCCACGGCGGGAGGTGCCGGGCTGGCGAGCAACCCGGTCGGCTGGGGCCTCGCCGCGGGCGCGGCCGGCCTCATCCTCGGCGTCACCGCCTACCGGGCGGGCCGCGCGGGCAAGAAGCGCTACGACGGTGCCCGCCACCCCGAACGCTGGGCGGCGGACGAGACCCCGGCGGAGCCCGCCTCCCGCGAGGATGCGCTGAAGGAGGCCCTGAAGTTCTGGAAGAAGGTGGAGAACGGCGAGCGCCAGGCCATGGCTCGTAAACTCTACGGACTGGCCGCGGGCGCGGACATCAAGGGCAGCGGCGATACCTCGGCCCACATGCGGGAATCGGCCAGAGCCCTTCTCGTCGCGCTCAAATCAGGCCCCGCCAACCAGCGGCTGTCCCCGGAAGCGTGGGCGGAATCCCTCAACGACCCGGCGAAGAGCGCCGCTTGGATCAAGGAGATCGCGGAACAGCTGTCCTCGGCCTGATCGGTGGAAGGCACCGGCCGTGAAGGTGCGCCGGAGAAACCCGTCGTCGTGAGCCGAAGCGGTGCCGGGCGCCGTCATCGAGGAGGGCCGGGACCTGTCCCGGCCCTCCTCGGCCGGGACCTCTCCTCGACGAGCGGCATCCCGGCGGACAGCGCCCACCGCCTACCGTCCGCTGCCGGCCTTTCGGCCCGGCGTCACTTCAGGTGCCGGCCGAAGAACCGGTTCCCGTCGTCCACCTCGAACCACGGGGTACCGGTGTGCCCGCCCATATTGGCGTGCAGCGTCTTCTCCTCGGTGCCGAAGGCGTCGAACAGGTCCAGGGCCCGCTGCCGGGGGTTCCCCTCGTCGTCCCACTGCAGCAGGAGCAGCAGCGGAACGGTGACCCGCCGGGCCTCCTCGCGCTGGGCGTGGGGCACGTACCCCCCGGCGAAGAAACCGGCGGCCGCGATGCGCGGCTCGGCCACCGTCAGCCGGATGCCGACGGCGGTCCATCCCGAGTACCCGACCGGGCCGCCGATCTCGGGCAGGGCGAGGAGGGCGTCCAGGGTGGTCCGCCATTCCGGGACCGTCTTCTCGACCAGCGGGCCGATGAAGGACTCGAAGATCTCGTCGACCGGCTCGCCGGCCCGCATCGCCCGGCGGAGGTCGGCGCGGGCCTGCTCGTCGGCGGCGGAACGGGGCCGGTCGCCGCATCCGGGGGCGTCGATGGAGGCCACCGCGTAGCCGTACGACGCGGAGTGCCGGGCCCGGGCCACCAGCCGGGGTTCCCCCTTGGGCAGGCCGTTGTTGTGGGCCATCAGGATCAGCGGGACGGGTGCGGCGGATTCGGGCGTCCACAGGGTGCCGGGGATCTCGCCGAGGGTGAATTCGCGTTCGAGGACGCCGTCGTCGAGGCGATGTTCAGAAGTGAATCGCATGGTCGTGCCTTTCGGGAGTGCTCGTGAACGGCGCTCCCCGGGCGACCTATCGCCCGACCGTGACCCCGGAGGGGAGCACCCATGTCGATACTGCGTTCACGGGTACCACCTCCTCGTTCTCTCGCACGGCCTCCGGGAAGGTAGCAGTGGCCGCCGTGGTCCGCCAACGGGTTTTCGCGCGGCGGTCAGCGCCCCTTCCGGGCCGCGTCCGGACCGTACGGGACCACGACCACCTGGTACGCGTCCTCGTAGACCACCCTGCCCGGGTCCGTCGAGCGCAGTTCGTGCCAGCCGACGCCGTGCGCCGTGAGGAGTTCCAGGTAGCCGGACAGGCGGGCGATCAGTGGCTCCGCCTCGGGGGAGGACTTGAACCAGGCGACCGCTCCCGGGTTGTGGTCCGGGTCGTAGACCAGGGGGTCGACGGTGGACGGGTCGGGGTAGTTGGCGTCGTACCAGTCGTTGCCGGCCCGCCAGAAGCGCCACTGCTCCTCGGTCAGGGCGCCGCGCCTCGCCAGGCCGTTGGCCAGGGCGAAGACGCCGGGGTAGTGGCCGCGGGGGCTCCGGACCGTGCTCTGGTAGCGGGTGAACGCCGGGGGCTGGGGGTGCTTGGGTGAGTCCGCTTCGGGTGCCGTGTTCGGTTTGTTCATGGGGGTGTCCTTCCGGCCCGTCGAAGACGGCATTCTGGCATCACGGCACAGGAGGAGGTACGGGGATGGCGTGGCGGTGCGACGGGCTGCGGTGGGACGGCGGGGGCCCGTGCTGCGGTGGCGGCGGAGTGGGGAGCCGGGTGCGGAGCGGGGTGGGGAGCGGCGGGAGAGTGTGTTGGTGTACGGGCGTGACCTGGGGTTCCGTGCGGTCGGGGCGCGGGGGTGCGTCGGGGCGCGGGGGAATGTGTGCCCCCTCGGGGCGGTGGTCCCCGGGCGGAGTACCGGCGGGCGGTGCGGGGAGTGTGCGCGGCTGGAGCGGGCGCACTCCGTGGCCGCCGACACCCTCGCCGACGATCCGCGCACCTACCGCGTCTACCTGGCGTGGTTCGGGCCCGGCATGGTGAAGGTCGGGATCACCGCCGAGCAGCGCGGGTCCGCTCGGCTGCTGGAGCAGGGCGCGGTGGCGTTCTCCTGGCTCGGGCGGGGGTCGCTGATGGCCGCGCGGCGGACGGAGGAGCTGGTGCGCAGGGGGCTCGGGGTGCCGGACCGGGTCCCGTACGCGGCGAAGCGGGCCGTACGGTACGCGCTGCCGGGGGCGGTCGAGCGGGCGGGCCAGGTGGAGCGGCTGCACGCCCGGGCGGCGGCGCTGGAGGGGTGGCCGCAGTCGCTGGAGCGGATGGCTTTCGGCGCCGTCGACCACGCCGGGGTGTTCGGGCTGGAGCGTACGGATACGGCGGCCGTGAGCGGGGTGGTCGGCGAACTGGTCGACGGAGGGAGTGTCGCGGGGCGGCTGGTCGCCGCCGCCGGGCCCGATCTGCATCTTGCCCCCGCCGGTGACGAGAGGGAGGTGGTCGTGCTGGACACGCGGCTCATGAGCGGCTGGGAGCTGGTCGAGGGCGGCGGCGCGGACGCGGTCACCGTGCCCGTCGTGGAGGTACGGGGCGCCGGTGGCGATGTGCAGGACGGGCTGTTCTGACATGGGCGATGACATGGGCAGTGAGGTGGGCGACGAGGTGGGCGACGAGGTGGATGCCGTACGGCGGTTCCGGGAGCGGATCGGGGTGCCCGCCCTGGTCGACGTCCACACCCACTTCATGCCCGACCGCGTCCTGCGGAAGGTGTGGGCCTACTTCGACTCCGCCGGGCCCCTCACCGGCCGGGAGTGGCCCATCACCTACCGCCACGGCGAGGCCGAACGCCTCGCCCTGCTCCGTGCGTTCGGCGTGCGCGCGTTCACGTCGATGGTCTACCCGCACAAGCCGGGCATGGCCCGCTGGCTGAACGGCTGGGCCGCCGGCTTCGCCGACCGTACGCCCGACTGTCTGCGGACCGCCACGCTCTTCCCCGAGGAGGACGTCGGGCGGTATGTGCGGGAAGCCGTCGAGGGCGGCGCGCGGATCTTCAAGGCGCACGTCCAGGTGGGGGCGTACGACCCGAACGACCCGCTGCTCGGCCCAGCCTGGGGGCTGCTCGCCGAGGCCGGTGTGCCGGTGGTGATGCACTGCGGTTCCGGGCCCGTGCCCGGGAAGCACACCGGGCCGGGACCGGTGGGGCGGCTGCTCGCGGCGCATCCGCGGCTGCGGCTGGTCGTCGCGCACCTCGGGATGCCGGAGTACACCGACTTCCTGGATCTCGCGGAGCGGTACGGTGAGGTACGGCTCGACACCACGATGGCCTTCACGGACTTCAGCGAGGGGTTCGCGCCCTTCCCGGACGCGGAGCGGGCGCGGCTCGCCGATCTCGGCGACCGGATCCTGCTGGGCACGGACTTCCCGAACCTGCCGTACCCGTACGTCCATCAGCTCGAAGCCCTGGAACGGCTCGGGCTCGGCGACGGCTGGCTGCGCGCGGTCTGCCACGGGAACGGGGCCCGGCTCTTCGGGCTCGGATGAGGTGAGGGTCGCCGGGTTCGGATGACGTGCCCGCCGATGCCCGGACGACGCGCCCGGATGACGTGTCCGTCGCGGGCCCCGTGCGCCGCGTGCCCCGGCGGCCACGCATTCTCAGGGGATTCACAGGAAGCGGCAAGGTCTCTCTCAGAGCGCTTGCCCAAGGTGGGCACCATGACCCTCACCTCGCCCCGCGGGCGTACCGAAATGCTCAGGCCGGACGGGAGCCCCGTCCGTGTGCTCGTCGTCGACGACGAGACCTCGCTCACCGAGCTGCTCTCTATGGCCCTGCGGTACGAGGGCTGGGAGGTGCGCAGCGCCGGGGACGGCGCCGGTGCCGTGCGCGGTGCGCGGGAGTTCCGGCCCGACGCCGTGGTGCTGGACGTGATGCTGCCGGACATGGACGGTCTCGCCGTCCTCGGCCGGCTGCGCCGCGAACTGCCCCAGGTGCCGGTGCTCTTCCTCACCGCGAAGGACTCCGTCGAGGACCGGATCGCCGGGCTGACCGCGGGCGGGGACGACTACGTCACCAAGCCGTTCAGCCTGGAGGAGGTCGTGGCCCGGTTGCGCGGGCTGATCCGGCGCTCCGGGGCGGCGGCCGTACGGAGCGAGTCGCTGCTGGTGGTCGGGGACCTGACGCTCGACGAGGACAGCCACGACGTCACCCGCGACGGGCACTCCATCCACCTCACGGCGACCGAGTTCGAGCTGCTGCGCTACCTGATGCGCAACCCGCGCCGCGTGCTGAGCAAGGCCCAGATCCTCGACCGGGTCTGGTCGTACGACTTCGGCGGCCAGGCCAACGTCGTCGAGCTGTACATCTCCTACCTGCGGCGGAAGATCGACGCGGGCCGCCCGCCGATGATCCACACCCGGCGCGGCGCCGGCTATCTGATCAAGCCCGGCGAGCCCGGTGACGCCCCGCGATGACGCGTGCGAAGGGCACCAGAGGGGTGAAGGGGCGGCGCTGGTCGCTGCGGACCCGGCTGGTGGTGTCGGCGGTCGCGCTGATCGCCGTGGTGGCCGCGGTGATAGGGGCGGTCACCACGATCGCCTTCCGCTCCTATCTGTACGGGCAGCTGGACCAGCAGGTGCGGTCCGTCGCGGAACGCGCCGCGGGGCCCCGGGACGGGGCCGTCGCCGACACCCCGCCGCCCGGCGGGATCCCCGGCGGCAGCAAGGATCCGCTGGAGGTGGTCACCGGCGGTGGCGCGCCGCTCGGCACCGTCGGCGCGGTGGTCTCGGCCGACGGTACGGTCGGCCGCGGCCTCGTCAGCGATGAGCAGAAGAGCTCCCCCTCCTGGCCGCCGGTCTCGAACAAGGACCTCACCCCGGCACAGAGCGCCGCCCTCGCCACCGTCGCGCGGGACAGCGGCCCGCACACGGTCACGCTGCCGGGACTCGGCGACTACCGGGTCACCTACATCGAGGGCTTCAAGGGCGACTTCCTCGTCGGTATCCCGCTCAAGGACGTCCAGGACAACCTCAACACCCTTGTCCTCGTGGAGGTCTGTGTCACCCTCGCCGGTCTGGTCGCGGCCGGGATCGCCGGCGGGGCCCTCGTCGGGGTCGCGCTGCGTCCGCTGCGGCGGGTCGCGACCACCGCCACCCAGGTCTCCGAACTGCCGCTGCACAGCGGGGAGGTGGCGCCGCTCGTACGGGTGCCCGCCGCCGAGGCCGATCCCCGTACCGAGGTCGGGCAGGTCGGCGCCGCGCTCAACCGGATGCTCGGGCACGTCGGCTCCGCGCTCGCCGCCCGGCAGGAGAGCGAGACGCGCGTCCGGCAGTTCGTCGCCGACGCGGGCCATGAGCTGCGGACACCGCTGGCCTCCATCCGCGGGTACGCCGAACTGACCCGGCGCGGCCGGGAGGAGACCGGCCCCGACACCCGGTACGCGCTGGGCCGGATCGAGGCCGAGGCGGAACGGATGACCGGGCTGGTCGAGGATCTGCTGCTGCTGGCACGGCTCGACGCGGGACGCCCGCTCTCGTACGAGGCCACCGATCTCTCCCCGCTGGTCGTGGACGCGCTCAGCGACGCGCACGCCGCCGGGCAGGGTCACCACTGGCGGCTGGAGCTGCCGGGGCCCGAGGAGCCGCCCGCCCTCGTGCACGGTGACGCCTCCCGGCTCCACCAGGTCCTCGTCAACCTCCTCGCCAACGCCCGTACGCACACCCCGCCCGGCACCACCGTCGTCGCCCGCGTGCGCCGGGACGGTGGCTCGGTGGTGCTCGACGTGCGGGACGACGGGCCGGGTATCCCTCCCGCGCTGCTCCCCCATGTCTTCGAGCGCTTCGCGCGCGGCGACGCCTCGCGCTCCCGCGCGGCCGGGTCCACCGGGCTGGGTCTGGCGATCGTCCAGGCCGTCGTCACCGCGCACGGCGGGACCGTGGCGGTGGAGAGCGTGCCCGGCCGGACCGTCTTCTCCGTACGGCTGCCGTACGCGCCGGCCCCACGGGGCACGACAACCCCACAGGGTGCGGCAACCCCACGGGACGCGGAGGCGCCTCGGGGCCCGGTCCCGTACGACTCACAGACAGGGCACAGGCTCACCACACGGCCGTGACAGCGCGCCCCGCGAGTGTCTGATCATGCGAACCGACACTTCATGGGGCACCCTCCCGGCCCGGGAGCATCTCCCGGTCGAGGTGACCGAGGCCCCCGTACTCGACGTGACCGTTCCCGTCTACAACGAGGAGCAGGACCTCGAACCATGTGTGCGGCGTCTGCACGACCATCTCGCCCGTACCTTCCCCTACAGCTTCCGGATCACGATCGCGGACAACGCGAGCACCGACCGCACCCCCGAGGTCTCCGCCCGGCTGGACGCGGAGCTGCCGGAGGTACGGGCGTACCGCCTGGAGGAGAAGGGGCGCGGGAGGGCGCTCCGTACCGTCTGGTCGCACTCCGACTCGCCCGTCCTCGCCTACATGGACGTGGACCTCTCCACCGATCTGAACGCGCTGCTGCCGCTGGTCGCCCCCCTGATCTCCGGGCACTCCGATCTGGCGATCGGCTCCCGGCTCTCCCGGTCGTCGCGGGTCGTGCGGGGGCCGAAGCGCGAGTTCATCTCGCGGGCCTACAACCTCATTCTCAAGTCCTCCCTGTCGGCTCGGTTCAGTGACGCCCAGTGTGGGTTCAAGGCGATACGGCGCGATGTCGCCGAGCGGCTGCTGCCGATGGTCGAGGACACCGGCTGGTTCTTCGACACGGAAATGCTGGTGCTCGCCGAGCGCGCCGGACTGCGGATCCATGAGGTGCCGGTCGACTGGATCGACGACCCCGATTCCACGGTGAACATCATCAGCACCGCGACCGAGGATCTGAAGGGCGTCTGGCGCGTGGGGCGTGCGCTCGCGGTGGGCGCGCTGCCTTTGGACCGGCTGGCGAGGCCCTTCGGGGACGATCCGAGGGACCGCCGGATCAGTGGGGTTCCCGGCGGTCTCGCCAGGCAACTGGTCGGCTTCTGTGTCGTGGGCGCCCTGTCCACGCTCTTCTATCTTCTCCTGTACTCGCTCTTCCGCGCCACGGCGAGTCCACAACTCGCCAATGCCGCCGCCCTCTTGGTCTCGGCGATCGTCAACACCGCCGCCAACCGGAGGCTCACCTTCGGGGTACGCGGCCGGGACGGCGCCGTCCGCCACCAGGCCCAGGGCCTGGTCGTCTTCGCGATCGGCCTCGCCCTGACCAGCGGTTCGCTCGCGGCCCTGGACGCGGCCACCGGCAATCCCGCGCACTCCACCGAACTGGCCGTACTGATCGCCGCCAACCTCGCCGCCACAGTGCTGCGCTTCCTGCTCCTGCGCGCCTGGGTCTTCCCGGACCGGCGCACCGACGACCCCACGGACGCTCGCTCCGCCGCTCCCTCCTCCGCCGCTCCCTCCTCCGCCGCTCCTTCCTCCTCCGCCGCTGTCTCCTCAAGGAATGCCCGATGACCACGACCCTTCAGCCCGACGGGCCCGCCCTGGCGGCGGACCACCACGCCCGCGGCGCCGCCGGCGCCGGACGCGCCGCCCGCCTCTGGCAGGGCAGGCCGGAGGACCCGGCCTGGGTGCGCCCGGCCCTGCTCGCCCTCCTGCTGACCACCGCGCTCCTCCAGCTCTGGAACCTGAGCGCCTCGGGGTACGCCAACTCCTTCTACTCCGCGGCGGTGCAGGCGGGCAGCGAGAGCTGGAAGGCGTTCTTCTTCGGCTCCTCCGACGCCGCGAACTCGATCACGGTCGACAAGCCGCCGGCCGCGCTCTGGCCGATGGCCCTGTCCGTACGGCTCTTCGGGCTCGGCTCGTGGCAGATCCTGGTGCCCGAGGTGCTGATGGGCGTCGGCACGATCGCGGTGCTGTACGCCGCCGTACGCCGCCGCTTCAGCCCGGTCGCCGGGCTCACGGCGGGCGTCGTCCTGGCGCTGACGCCGGTCGCCGCGCTGATGTTCCGCTTCAACAACCCGGACGCGCTGCTCGCGCTGCTGATGACCGTCACCATCTACTGCGTGCTGCGCGCGCTGGAGGCGGGCCGGACGAAGTGGCTGGTGTGGGCGGGGGTCGCGGTCGGCCTCGCCTTCCTGACGAAGACGCTCCAGGCGTTCCTGATCCTGCCGCCGCTGGCCCTGGTGTACGCGGTCTGCGCGCCCACGTCCGTACGGCGCAGGCTCGGCCAGCTCGCCCTGGCGGCGGGCGCGATGGTGGCCGCGGGTGGCTGGTGGGTCGCGATCGTGGAGCTGTGGCCCGCGTCCTCCCGCCCGTACATCGGCGGCTCGCAGAACAACTCCTTCCTTGAACTGACCTTCGGCTACAACGGTCTCGGCCGCATCAACGGCAACGAGACCGGCAGCGTCGGGGGCGGCGGCGGAGGCGCCGGTGGCCCTGGCGGCGGCGGTGGCGGTGGTATGTGGGGCGAGACCGGCATCGGCCGGATGTTCAACTCCGAGGTCGGCGGCCAGATCTCCTGGCTGCTGCCCGCCGCGCTGATCCTGCTCGTCGCCGGACTCGTCATCACCCGCAGGAGCCCGCGTACGGACCCGGCGCGCTCGGCGTTCCTGGTGTGGGGCGGCGCGCTGCTGATGACGATGGGCGTCTTCAGCTTCATGGCCGGCATCTTCCACCAGTACTACACGGTCGCCCTGGCCCCGTACATCGCCGCCGTCATCGGCATGGGCGTCGCGGTGCTGTGGGAGGAGCGGGCGCACCTCCTGGCGTCGGCGACGCTCGCGGTGACGGCCGCGGCGACCGCGGTCTGGGCGTTCGTCCTGCTCGGCCGGACCACGGACTACCTGCCGTGGCTGCGCTGGGCGGTGCTGATCGGCGGTCTGGTGGCCGCGGCCGGACTGCTGTGCGTGGGACGGCTGGGACGGCGGCTTGCGCTCGGCGCGGCGGGTCTCGCCGCGGTGGCCGCGCTGGCGGGTCCGTTCGCGTACACCCTGACCACGGTCAACAGCGCGCACACCGGCTCGATCGTCACGGCGGGCCCGGCCTCGATGGGCGGCTTCGGCGGGGGCGGGCGGCGCGGCTTCCCCGGCGGCGGCCCCGGCGGGGGCGACGGCGCCGGAATGGGGATGCCCGGCCAGCAGGGCCAGGGCCAGGGGCAGGCTCAGGGGCAGGGCATAGGGCAGCCCCCGACCGGCGGCGGACAGGGGATGGGCCAGCCCCCCACGCAGAACGGCCAGACGGGCCAGAACAGCCAGAACGGCCAGAACGGTCAGCAGCAGGCCCGCGGGATGCCCGGCGGTGGCCTGCCCGGCGGCGGCGCCATGGGCGAGCGCGGCGGCATGGGAGGCGGCGGCATGGGCGGCCTCCTCAACGGCCAGAACGTCAGCACCGAAGTCGAGGCGGCCCTCAGGAAGAACGCCTCCGACTACACCTGGGTCGCCGCGGCCATCGGCTCCCAGAACGCCGCCAGCTACCAGCTCGCCACCGAGAAGCCCGTCATGGCCATCGGCGGCTTCAACGGCAGCGACCCGTCCCCGACCCTCGCCCAGTTCAAGAAGTACGTGGCCGACGGGAAGATCCACTACTTCCTCTCGGGCAGCGGCGGAGGCCCCGGCGGCAACGGCAGCTCCTCCATCACCACCTGGGTGGAGGCCACCTTCAAGAAGGTCACCGTGGACGGCACGACGCTCTACGACCTGACGGAGAAGGCCTCCTGACCGTGTTCGCCACCATGTTCACCCATATTGCCTATACGGCGTAAGGGAAAAACCTTGTACGGTGTATGGCGATGCGAGTCCCATACACCGTACAAGGCGTTCAGGAGTCCCTCATGCCGACAGCGCCCGCCGAGAACCCGGTCACCCCCGCCCCCCACCCCCAGCGCTGGCTCATCCTCGGTGTCATCTGTCTCGCCCAGATCACCGTGCTGCTGGACAACACCATCCTCAGCGTCGCGATCCCCTCCCTCACCCGCGAGCTGGGCGCCTCCACCGCCGACATCCAGTGGATGGTCAACGCCTATTCCCTCGTCCAGTCGGGGCTGCTGCTCACCGCGGGCAACGCCGCCGACCGCTACGGCCGCAAGAAGCTCCTGATCACCGGGCTCGCGCTGTTCGGGATCGGCTCCCTGGCGGCCGGACTCTCCCAGAGCGGCGCGCAGCTGATCGCCGCCCGCGCCGGCATGGGCGTCGGCGGCGCGCTGCTGATCACCACCACGCTCGCCGTCGTCGTCCAGATCTTCGACGACACCGAGCGCGTCAAGGCGATCGGCCTCTGGTCGACCGTCAGCTCCCTCGGTTTCGCGGCCGGTCCGCTGCTCGGCGGGGTCATGCTCGAACACTTCTGGTGGGGCGCGATCTTCCTGATCAACATCCCCGTCGCGGTGCTCGGACTGATCGCCGTCGCCGCCCTCGTACCCGAGTCGAGGACCAAGGAGGGCGACCGCCCCGACCTGCTCGGCGCGCTGCTCTCCACCGTCGGGATGACCGCCGTCGTGTACGCGATCATCTCGGGCCCCGACCACGGCTGGACCTCGGGCCGGGTGCTGCTCGCCGCCGCCGTCGGGGTCGTCGTCCTCGGCGGCTTCGTCCAGTGGGAGCTGCGGATCCCGTACCCGATGCTGGACATGCGCTTCTTCCGCGACCAGCGCTTCACCGGGGCGGTCGGCGGCGCCGTCCTCGTTGCCTTCGGCATGACCGGCTCGCTCTTCCTGCTCACCCAGCACCTCCAGTTCGTCCTGGGGTACGGGCCGCTCGACGCCGGGCTGCGCACGGCGCCGCTCGCGCTCACCGTCGTCGTCCTCAACCTGCTCGGCGTCGCGGCCCGGCTGCTGCCGAGGACCGGCACCCCGGGGCTCATCGCCATCGGCATGTCCCTGGTGGCCGCCGGGCTCGCCTCGATCGCGCTGCTCGGCGCCCACGGCTACGGCGGGATGCTGCTCGGCCTGGTCGTGATGGGCGCGGGCGTGGCGCTCTCCATGCCGGCCATGGCCAACGCCATCATGAGCGCGATCCCGCCGGAGAAGGCCGGGGTCGGCGCGGGGATCAACGGCACGCTGGCCGAGTTCGGCAATGGCCTCGGCGTCGCCGTCCTGGGCGCGGTCCTCAACGCCCGCTTCGCCGCCCTCGTTCCGGCGGCCGTGGGCGCCGCGTCGCTGCCCGCGGCGCTCGCGGCGGCGGACGGGGCGGCGGAGCGGCTGCGGATCTCGGAGGCGTTCGCCGCGGGGCTGGAGACGAGCCAGCTCGTCGGCGCCGTGGCCGTGCTCGCGGGCGGGGTGCTGGCGGCGCTGCTGCTGCGCAGGGCGGAGCGTACGGGGCGCGCGGGGCGTGCGGGCGGGAGAGCGGACGCGCCGTCAGACGCCGGTGCGGGTGCGGCATAGCATGAGATGTCCAGGAGGTTTCCCATGGTGTCCGAAGCCGGCAGCGCCAAGCGCCCCGTCCGTACCAGCGTATGGCTCGAAGGGAAACCGGCGGGCCGCGGCCGCAGGAACGACCGCGCGGACACCGGCACCGGCACCGACCATCCGGGCGGGCTCGACCGCGACCGCATCACCGCCGTCAGCGTGGAGCTGCTCGACGCGGAGGGCCCGGCGAAGTTCTCCATGCGCCGGCTCGCCGCCGAACTGGGGGTGACCGCGATGTCCCTCTACTGGTACGTGGACACCAAGGACGACCTCCTCGAACTCGCTCTCGACTCGGTCTTCGGCGAGGTCCGCGTCCCCGACCTGGCCGACGAGGACGCCGACTGGCGCGACCAGCTCCGCGAACTCGCCGCCAGCTACCGGGCGGTGCTGGTCGGGCACCACTGGGTCTCGCCGCTCGTCGGCAGGTTTCTGAACATCGGCCCGCGTTCGATGGAGTTCTCCGCGGCCGTCCAGGCGGTCCTGGGCCGTACGGGACTGGCGCGCCAGGACCAGATGGGCGGGCTGGCGGCGGTCTTCCAGTTCGTGTACGGATTCGGCACGATCGAGGGCCACTTCGTACAGCGCTGCGCGGACGCCGGGCTCACGCAGGACGCGTACTACCGGCAGGCGATGGGCGCCATCGAGGCGCAGCCCGGGTACGAGGGGACGTTCGACAACGCGGGCGAGATGATGGCGGCGCGCGGCGGCGACACGGTCGAGGAGATGCGCGAGCGCGACTTCGTCTTCGCGCTGGAACTCCTCATCGCGGGCATCGAGGCGATGCGGGACCGGAACCCGGCCGAGGACGGGGAATGACTCCCGGCCCGTCAGCCCGTCCATCAGTCGGCGCGCCGCCATCGCCACCGCCGTGCGGGCCCCTCGTCCGGCGCAGCCCCTACACGCGGGCGGCGGCGCTCCGCGCCTCCTCGGCGAGTGCCCGGACCCGGTCCGGTGGCAGCGCGGCGGGGTGACGTACGGGCACGGGCGCACCCCGGCAGGCCCCGCACTCCCCCTCGAGCCGACGACGTCGCGTCCATATGCCCGGACTGCGCGGGCTTCACCGTCTCCTACCAGTGCGTCCGCTGCGGACACGAGGGCAAACTCCACGCCCGGCACCTGTGCACTCGCTGCACCTTCGCCGACCGCCTCACCGAGCTCCTGGACGACGGCACCGGCCGGATCCGCCCCGAACTCGTCCCGCTCGCCGACTCCCTGCTCGCCATGGACAACCCTCTGTCCGGCCTGACCTGGCTCTACACCCGCGAGGGACGGACCGACTCGCCCGAACACCTGATGCGGCGCCTCGGCCGCGGGGAGATCGAGCTGACCCACGAGGCATTCCACCCTCTCCAGCCCTGGCGGGCAGCCTCCCACCTGCGGGAACTCCTGATGGCCTGCGGCGTGCTCCCCGCCGTCGACAAGCAGATCTGCTCCTTCGAGCGGTGGCTCGTCGGCCATCTCGCCGACATCACCGACGCGGACCACGCCCAACTCGTCCGCCGATTCGCCACCTGGGAAATCCTGCCGAAGCTCCGCACCCGGGCGGAGAAGAAGCCGCTCACCCCGGCAAGCCGCCGCTATGCCGGCGACCAGGTCAAGCACGCCACGGCATTCCTTGGATGGCTCGCCGAGCACGGCCTCACCCTGCCCACCTGCCGTCAGACCGACATCGATGCCTGGCACGTCGAGCACACCGAGCACGGCCGCAACACCATTCGGTCCTTCCTGCTGTGGTGCATGGCCAGCAAGCTCACCAGGCGCTTCCGTCTTCCTGCCGCAGTGATCCGCCAAGCGACACCGCTCCCTCAACACGAACGCATTGACCTGCTCGGACGCCTCCTGGCCGATCACGACCTGCCGCTCCGGCCCCGGGTCGCGGCCGCCATCGTCCTGCTCTACGCACAACCGCTCAGCCGCGTCGTCCGCCTCACCGTCGACGATGTGGTCCACGACGGCGGCCAAGTCCTCCTACGGCTCGGCGAACCACCTTCCCCGGTCCCCGGACCGGTCGCCGATCTCCTGCTCAGATGGATCCCCAACCGGGACAACATGAACACCGCGACAAACCGCGACTCGCGCTGGCTGTTCCCCGGGCGCAGGGCCGGACAGCCGATGCACCCCGACACTCTCTCGGCTCTGGTCAACGACCTCGGCATCCCCACCATCGCCAGCCGGGTCTCCGCGATCCGCCAGCACGTCCTGGAGAGGCCTGCACCCGTCGTCGCCGACGCCCTCGGCTACCACCAGGTCACCACCGCCAAGCTGGCCGCCCAAGCCGGAGGCACCTGGAGCCGATACGCCTCGGGAGATCACACAAGGTCACCAGTGGGCTGGGTTCCTCAGGGAACCGGCAACAGTTGAATACGAGAGCCCATCAGTACCGAAGGCCATGCTCTAGCGGAGGCGGGCCAGCAAGTGGGCGTCGAGGAAGCCCCGCTCAGAGGCCGGGTCGTGGAGCAGCCGGGCGAACGTGACGAGCCCGGCCCGATCCAGCAGCTCGGCGAACTGGTCCGCCGGCCAGCTATAGGCGGGCGTCACCTTGTGGTCGAAGCGGACCGGCTCGGGCCCGTCGGTCGCGAAAAACGAGGCCAAGAGCAGGCCCCCTGGTGCCAGGACACGCGCCTGCTCGGCGAGCAGCGCGGGCAGTTCCCCAGGAGGGGTGTGGATCATCGAGTAGTGGGCCAGCACGCCGCCGAGCGCGCCGTCCTCGACTGGCAGGGCCTCCATCCGCGCCTCGTCGAACTGCAGCGCCGGATGGGCCCGCCGGGCGTGGTCGACCATGGCTGGGGAGAGGTCGAACCCGAAGGCGTCCAGCCCCAGGTCATGCAGCATCGCCGTCAGATGTCCGGGCCCGCAGCCGACATCGGCTGCCCGCAGGTTCCCCGCCCCACGCACCAGCTCGGCAAAGATGCCGATCATGTTCCGCGAGAACGGCTGCGTCTCCAGCCGATCAGCGAACAACGACGCGTACAGCTCGACGACCCCGTCGTAGGCCGTCCTGGTCTCGTCCTGGTGCTCCACCACGGGGAGGAAGTTAACACCCGCCGTTCGCAGCTGTTCTCCCGCCCCGTCCCGAATCCCGCGCCCTCGCCGCGGATGCTCTCGGTTATCACGACAAGACCACCACCCGGCTCCGCAACGAGGCTGGTGGGACCTGGAGCCGATACGCCACTGGCGATCACAGTCGGTCACCAGATGGCTGGGTTCCTCGGAGAACCGGCGACAGTTGAATAGGAGAGCCCACCAGTATGGGACCCCTGAACAGCAACGGCCTCACGGGCGGCCGTCGCCCGAGAAGATCTCGACCATCACGCAGGCTGCGTGCCCGTGCTGATCTGCTGGGTGAGCTTGAGCATTTCTTCGATGTGGTACATCTCGCTGATCTTGCCGTCGACAATGCGCACGATGTTCTGGCCCTGGAAATCGACCGGGTTGCCGCTGGCGGCGAACCCGAACGCGTCTCCGGTGTGGGTCGCGGTCAGCTGCCACTGGAGGACGACCCAGCCGCCAGGCAGCTCCTCCTGGAACAGGATCCGGATCTGCCTGTTGGTGAATCCGTCACGGGTCGCGGCGATCAGCGCACGTATGCCGTCGACGCCCGAGACGGCATCGGAAGCGGGGTTGTGATCGATCAGATCAGGGGCGAACACCTCATCCGTCCCGGCGACGTCCCCGGCGACGTACAGCTCCAGCTCGCGCGCGGCGACCCGCAACGCGGTGGTCGTGGCCGAGCGCACCATCTCGCTTGCGGTGTTGGCCGTAGTGATCGCGGGCATGTCGTCCTCCATGTTGTGTGGTGCGGGCTGACCACGAAACGCGTAGGTCATGGACCTATTAGTGCACACACTGCACCGGTTACATCAACTGCACTAATGGCATAAACTCGAACCATGACTGCTGACCGTCTTCCGGAGTGCGGCGTCCCCCGGTTCATCACCCTGCTCGACGGGCCGTGGGCCACCCTTATCGTGCGCGAACTCCTGCGCGGACCCCACCGCTTCACAGAGTTGCGCGACGCCCTGCCCGGCATCAGCCCGCACACCCTGACCAGCCGGCTGCGCCGGTTCGAGCGACACGGCATCGTCCTGCGCACCGCCTATTCGGAGATTCCCCCACGGGTCGAGTACCGGCTCACTCCCCTCGGTGAAGGACTGCGCGCTGTCCTCGACACCATGGCCACCTGGGCCCTGACAGTCCCCGACGGCGAGCCAGCAACCACCGAGTGACCGTAGAAGTCGACAGTCGTCTGCCTTCCTGCGCCAGTGGCAGACGTTGTGCCGCTGTCGGCCCCGGATGGCGCGGAGTTCGGGATCGTGGGCGACGTGCGGTGGGCAGGGAGCGAACTTGAAAGGCGCGCAGGCGTTCAGGGGCTCGTCGGCGTCAGGTCCTGCGAGCCCACCACCCGCAACAACCGCAAGCGCTGGTACGACTCCGTGCCCGGGCGGGCCGTGTGGATGATGAGCTGCTGGTTGTGGTCGGAGTTGACGAGGACCTCGCAGTCGAGTTCGAGGATGCCGATCGCGGGGTGCCGGAAGCGTTTCGTGGTGGCGCGGCGTACGGCGACCTTGTGTTCGTCCCAGAGGCGGGCGAACTCCTCGCTCGCGGCGCGTAGTTCGGCGACGAGGGAGGAGGGTTCGAGGTCCGTGGGGCGGGCCGAGGCCACCGCTCGAAGGCCGGCGACCTGCTCGCGGGCGCGCTCGGGGCGGTCCTCGGGCGGGAACAGCTCCTGGGCCGCAGGGTCCAGGAAGAAGTGGCGGATCATGTTGCGTCCTTGGGGCGGGCGGGCGAGGACGTCCCCGCTCAGCGTCCGTGACAGCGCGTTCTGGGCTAGGACCTCGCCGTAGTCGGTCACCACCATCGCCGGGGTGTCGTGCAGCCGGTCCAGCACCAGGAGCAGGCTCGGGCGTACGTACGTGCTGGTCGCCTCCCGGCGCGGCGGCTGTTCACCGGTGAGGTGGAAGAGGTGGTCGCGTTCGTCCTCCGTCAGGCGCAGGGCGCGTGCCAGCGCGGTGAGCATCTGACGGGACGGGTTAGGGCCACGGGACTGTTCCAACCGTGTGTAGTAGTCCACGGACATGCCGGCCAGCTGAGCCACCTCCTCGCGGCGCAGCCCCGGCGTACGGCGGCGGGCGCCGGCCGTGAGACCCACGTCGGAGGGGTCCAGGCGGGTGCGGGCGCGGCGCAGGAAGTCGGCGAGTTCGCTCCGGTTCACCTCTCCAGGGTGGGGGAGGCCGGCCGGCTTATCCAGGGACTCCCGATCCCCTGATGAAGAGGTCTCTCCCGATCGTTCCCGCATCCGCCGAGGCTGGTCATCAACGACAGGCGACACGGTGCGTGAGGAGCACATCATGCTGACTTTGGTGACCGGTACGACGGGACAGGTCGGACGCCGCTTCGTGCCGAGGCTGCTGGCCCAGCGGCAGCCGGGCGAGCAGGTGCGGGTCCTGGTACGGGACGCGACCCGCGGCGAGCGCTTCGCGGAGCTGGGCGCCCAGGTCGCGGTAGGCGACATGTGCGACGAGGAGACACTGCGCAAGGCGCTCGTCGGCGTGGACGCCGTCGTGAACGTCGCCGCCTCCTTCCGCGGGGTGCCGGACGAGGAGGCGTGGGCCGTCAACCGGGACGCCGCAGTGGCCCTGGGCCGCGCCGCGCAGGCCTCCGGCGTGGAGCGGTTCGTGCAGGTCAGCACGGGCAATGTGTACGGCGTCGGGCGGGGCCGCCCGCTGACCGAGGAGGACGAGAGCCGACCGGGCGGCGAGATGTGGGGCGCCTACCCCGAGTCCAAGGCCGAGGCCGAGCGTGAACTGCTCGCGCTCAAGAGCCTGGACGTACGCATCGGGCGGCTCCCCTTCGTCTACGGTGAGGGCGACCCGCACCTCGCCAACTCCATGCACTGGGCCGCCGGTTGGGCGCCGCACCAGCGCCTGCAGATGGCCCACCACGCGGACGTCGCCCAGGGTCTGATGCGTCTGCTGTACGCGCCGGGCATCGCCGGCCAGATCTACAACATCGCCGATGACGCCCCCGTCACAACGGTCGAGCTGTACCAGCTCAACGGCGTCGAGGTGCCCGCC
This sequence comes from Streptomyces sp. NPDC056987, assembly GCF_042673865.1. NCBI lineage: Bacteria > Bacillati > Actinomycetota > Actinomycetes > Kitasatosporales > Streptomycetaceae > Streptomyces > Streptomyces sp. NPDC056987. The sequence continues at coordinate 51,972 of NZ_JBHURV010000012.1, read as the reverse complement.
GGACTCCATGAGCTCACGGACCCCGACCCGTGGTTCGGGATCATGTCCAACCAGCGCATCCGCCGGGAACTCGGCTTCCGGCCGATCTACCCGAGCGTCTGGACGGCCCGGGACGCCGGAGCCCTGTGACCGGTCACTGGGCCGGGTCAGCCCACCCCTGTGATCGGCGCAGCCAGCACCCGGCTGCGGGGCACGGAGGCGGTGACATCGACTCTGCTTCGCGTGCTGCTGGTGACAGGTAGTGCGCCGTATCGGTGACAACCACTGTGCCTCGCCCGACTGAAGCCGCAGTTCAGCGGATGCCGGTGGTGACACCTATCCTGCTTCGGCTCACGTGACCGTGCCCGCACCGACCGCACCGAGCGGGGCAGCGCGGCCCGCGTAGTAGGACATGGCCCCGCGCTCCAGCCCGAGCGCCGCGAGTTCGTCCTGCCTCTCCGGTAGTCATGCTGTGGCTCCGGTGTCGGTGATCAGGCGTGGTCGTCCGGCCAGGCGGGCGAGGCGTATCAAACTTCCCTCTCGGGTTCGTGGTGGGTGCAGCCGGTCAGCCCGGCCGCGGTCTGGGTGAGGTGCCGGATCAGTAGCTCGGCTGCGGTGTCAGCGTCGCGGGCCAGCACCGCCTCCTCCAGTCGGCGGTGCTCGGCGGCGCCGTCCCGGTCGGGGTTGCGGTGCACCGACCAGCGCCGGGCCAGCTCGCTCGCGGTCCACAGCCGGTCGAAGGTCTCCAGCAGGACGAGATTGCCGCACCCCTCCAGCAGCGTGCGGTGAAAGAGGCGGTGGGCTTCGGCCCAGGCGCTGCTGTAGTGCTCGCCCTCCCCTGCCACGTACGCCGGGGTGCGGGTCAGACGGTGGTGGGAGGCTCGTACGCGGGCTTCCCAGTCCACATCGCCGCGTTCGACGGCCATGCGCAGCATGACCGGTTCGATCGTCCGGCGGGCCTCCCCGATCTCCTGCCAGCGGCGGTCGGAGTACGCCGGGATGGCGAAGCCGCGGTTGGGCAGCCGATCGGCGAGGCCCTCGCCGACCACCCGCACGAGCGCCTCACGCACGACGGCCAGGCTCACGCCCTGCTCTTTCGCGAGGTCCTGGGGTTTGAGGGCATCACCGGGGGCGTGGTCCCCACGCATGATTGCGTCCCGCAGGTGTGTGTAGACCTGCTCGGAGAGGATCTGCTTCCCCGCCGGGGGTGAGGTGTGAGTCGTCTGGGCCATGCCCACACAATAGACGATCTGATAAATAATCGATTATTAGTGTTATGATCGATCTTGGTGGTGAGCGGAAGCGTGACCACGTCGCCTCCTGGCGCCACCACGGCGGGACCTCCGCCGACCGCACCACCACCCCACAGCACACCTGAGAGGCACGACACCATGAGCTCCAACGACCCCTTCGCCCGTCTCCCCGAGGCGGCCTCTTTCACCGTTGTCAGCACCACCGTCACCGACGGCGCCCCCTGGTCGATCGAGCAATACTCCGGCCTCTCCGGCGTCCCTGGCGGGAAGGACGTCTCCCCGCAGCTTTCTTGGAGCGGCGCCCCGGAAGGCACCAAGAGCTACGCCGTCACGGTCTACGACCCCGACGCCCCCACCGGGTCCGGGTTCTGGCACTGGGCGGTCGCCGACATCCCCGCCACCGTCACCGAGCTGCCCGAAGGTGCCGGCGATGACACCGGCTCGGGCCTGCCCGGGGGCGCGTTCCAGCTGCCCAACGACGCCCGCGCGGCCCGCTTCATCGGCGCCGCCCCGCCGGCCGGACACGGCCTGCACCGCTACTTCACCGTGGTGCATGCCCTCGACGTCGACACCATCGGCGTCCCCGACGACGCCACCCCGGCCGCCCTCGGTTTCACCATGGCCGGCCACATCCTCGGCCGCGCGGTCCTGACAGCCACCGCTGAGACTCCCGCCTGAAGAACAGCCACAAGGCCCGCGCCGAGCGCAATCGGGCCCTCCACCTGGTCAACGTCCGACGCCAGCCTCACTGCGGCCGAAGATGTGGCAAGGCCCGGTCAGTACACGTGTTGGCGTCCGGACGCAGCAGCCTGCGCAGACGCTCCCCGAAGGCCGCGAGGGGTCCCGACTGGGGATCAAGCTCCTTACAGTTAGCCACTATTGAACCAACTATCAATCAACTGGGCGGAGGTTGAAGGCTCTTCGAGAATAGATCACCCTGGGCACCCCCGGTAGTGGAATCACTACAGAGGGGAGCCGCCCGTGATGCGTGAGCGACGTGCTTCCGGAATTCCGCCGGCCTTGATCCACCCCCCCCGATTGACCTGGCCCCGGTGCCTGGACGCGATCTGTGCGACTGGTGGGACAGGCGTCGGGAGAACGCCCGTCGCGGGATCGGGGAGGTCAGCGCCGCCTACTGCGCGCGCCAGATCGCGGCGCACCCGCACCGCCGGGCCGGTGACGCCGGATGGCGCCCGGCCCCGATCTGCGGATCGGCATGGCGGTGTACGACCGGAGAGCGAACATGCCGGGTGTCATCCGCTCCTTCGCCGGACCGGTGGTCTATCTCGTCCGTCCCTCGGGACACACCTGGCAGGCCGCGCTGATCGCGCTCCGTCCGGCGACCGGGCGGGAACGGGCCCAACTCGCCGGCCTCGCGCGACTCCACCGGCAGCAGCGGCCCCCCGCCGGGCGGCGGACATGAGTGCGGCACGCTCTCTACCACGTGACCGTGGTCTGCGAGGGGCCCGTCAACGGCACGTGGGTACGGGTCGTCCTCGCCGCCCGGCAGGCGGCCTCACCGGAGTTCGCCCTCTCCTTCCTCCGCCGCCGGGCCCCGCCCTTCGGGCCGGCGGCCCTGCCTCTGACACACGGCCTACGGCGCCAGGTGCGCCGGGAAGCCGCCCGTCGCGAGCGGGCCCCAGCGCTCCGGCGTGACGCGGATGATCGACTTGCCCTGCTTCACCATCGCCGCCCGGTACTCGTCCCAGTCCGGGTGCTCGCCCGCGATGTTCCGGTAGTACTCCACCAGCGGCTCGACCGACTCGGGGCAGTCGATGACCTCGGCCGTTCCGTCGACCTGCACCCACGGGCCGTTCCAGTCGTCCGACAGCACGATCACGCTCACCCGCTCGTCACGCTTGGCGTTGCGGGTCTTCGCTCGCTCGGGGTACGTGGAGACGACGATCCGCCCCGAGTCGTCCACCCCGCAGGAGAGCGGGGAGCCCTGGGGGCGGCCGTCGGCGCGGGTGGTCAGCAGGATCGCGCGGTGCCGGGGCCGTACGAACTCCAGCAGTCCGGCGAGATCCACGGTCGTGTTCGTTGCGATGTTCGGTGCCATGGCCCGCAGCCTATGACGTCCTGTGCCCCCGCGCCGGTACGCCCCTGCACGAGTACGCCCCCGCGCCGGTACGCCCCTACGACCCCCGGCAGTTTCTCCCCTACGCCTCCGGCAGGTTCTCCCCCTGCACCGCCTGGATCTCCAGCTCCACCCGCAGCGTGGTCCCGATCGCCGCGATCCCCGCCTGCACCACCTGGTTGTAGTTCATCGCGAAGTCCGAGCGCCGCAGCTCCGTCGTCGCGTGGAACGCCGCCCGTACGCCGCCCCACGGGTCCGGGCCCGTGCCCAGGTAGCTCAGGTCCAGGTCCAGTTCGCGTACGACGCCGTGCAGCGACAGCCGGCCGTGCACCTTCCAGCGGTCGGGGCCCGCCGGGGTCAGTCCCGTACTGCTGTACGTGATCTCCGGGAAGCGTGCCACGTCCAGGAAGTCCGGCGACCTGAGGTGCTTGTCGCGCAGCCCGTTGCCCGTGTCGATGGTGGCCGCGTTGATGACCGCCTCGACGCGCGCCTCCTCGGGCCCGCCGCCGGTGTCGAGGATCTCGATCCGGCCGCCGAACTCGGTGAACCGTCCGCGCACGCTGGAGATCCCGAGGTGCTGCGCCACCGCGCCCACCGACGAGTGCGACGGGTCGATGCTCCACACCCCCGGCGGCGGCAGCTCCACGCCGCCCTGCCTGACCAGCGTCACCGTGCCGAGGTCGGCCCGGCCGGTCCTGGTGACCAGCGCGGTCGAGGCGACCGGCGCGTAGCCGACGGCCGTGACGACCACGGTGTACGGGCCCGGCGCGAGCGGCGAGCTGTCCTGTACGGTCCCCTCCTCGTCGGCCCCGGTGCGCAGCACCTGCGTGCCGGTCATGTCGGTCATGGTCACGATCGCGTGCTGGACCGCCCAGCCGTCGCGCGTCCGTACCTGTCCGCGAAGTCCCATCCCTGTTCTCTCCTCGATCATGCCGATCCCGTACGGGATCCCGTACCGATCCCGATGCCGCCCGCCGACAGGGCCCCGATGCGGGGGGTGTGGGGCAGAGTACGGCCCCACACCCCCCGAGGTCCCCCAGACGGGAGGAGCAACTACGCGCCGGGGTGGGCGAGTTCGATGTCGTGGCCGTCGATGCCGCGTCCCGTGACCGTCAGCGCGCCGGCCACCGGCGGGTAGCCGGTCGCGATCACCGTGTACTCGCCCGAGTCCAGGTCGGCGAAGGCGTACGCCCCGTCGTCCCCGGTCGTCGCCGTGGCGACCACGTTCCCGGCCGCGTCGACCAGCGTCACCCGCGCGTCCTGCGCGGGGCGGCGGTCGGCGCCCGCCCGGATCGTGCCCTGGAGCAGGGCGCCGGCCCGGAGCGCGACCTCGACGCGGGTGACGCCCTGGCCGCCGATCTCCACCGGCAGCGCCTGCGGACGGAAGCCCGCCGCGTTCACCGCGACCGTCACCGCGCCGGGGATCAGCTCGCCGAACGCGAACTCGCCGTGCTCGGTGGACCTCCCCGTCGCCAGGACGTCGCCGCGCACATCGGTGACGATGACCATCGCGCCCTCGACGGCCGCGCCGCCGTCCGCCGCGCGCACGGCCCCGGTGAGGCCGCTCGTACCGGACAGGAGGATGTCGTACGCGAGCGGCTCGTCCCCGACGACCACTGTGGACGCCTGCGGCTGGAAGCCGTCGGCGGAGGCGATCAGGACGTACGAGCCGGGGCCCGGGGCGTCCAGGGAGTAGCCGCCGTCGGCCTGTGCGACGGAGCGGGCCAGCTGGCGCCCGGCCAGGGAGATCAGGGTGACGGCGGCCCGGGGCACCGGGGCGCCCTCGGAGCCGAGCACCAGACCCCGCACGGCGTTGTCGGCTCCGCCGGGGGCCCCGGCGGAGGCCGTGACCAGCGCCGTCGTGGCCGCAGCCGGGGCCGCCACGGGGGTGGTGCCCAGGGAGGCCGCCGGGGCCACGGAGGCCAGGGCGGCGGCGGGCGCCGCCGCGGCGAGGGGCGCCGTCTCCGCCGCCACCGCGGCGCTCGCGGTGGTCGTGCCGGTTGACGGGTTGTCGTCGCCGTCGGCCGTGGTCCGGGACTTCAGGGCGACCTCCTTGATGAACAGCGTCAGGATGAACGCGACCAGCGCCGCGGGAGCCGCGTACAGGAAGACGTTCGCGACGCCGTGGCCGTACGCCGCCTCGATGACCGGCCGCAGCGGCGCGGGCAGCGCGGCGATGTCCGGGATGGAGCCGCCGCCCGTACCGGCGTGGCCCAGCGACGCGCCCTGCGGGCCGAGGTCGGCCAGGCCTTCCTTCACGTAGTGCGTGATCCGGTTGCCGAGCACCGCGCCCAGCGCCGAGACGCCGACCGCACCGCCCAGCGAGCGGAAGAAGGTGACGGCGGAGCTGGCGGAGCCGAGGTCCTGCGGGGCGACCTGGTTCTGCGTGGCGAGGACCAGGTTCTGCATCATCATGCCGACGCCGAGACCCATGACCGCCATGTACGCGGCCACGTGCCAGTACGGGGTGTCGTACCGGATGGTGCCGAGCAGCGCCAGCCCCGCCGTGGTGAGGGCGCCGCCGCCGACCAGCCAGATCTTCCAGCGGCCCGTCTTGGTGATGACCTGGCCCGAGATGGTGGAGGAGAGGAACAGCCCGCCGATCATCGGGATGGTCATGACGCCGGACATCGTCGGCGACTTGCCCCGGGCGAGCTGGAAGTACTGGCTGAAGAAGATGGTGCCCGCGAACATCGCGACCCCGACGAAGAGCGAGGCCAGCGAGGCGAGGGTGATGGTGCGGTTACGGAACAGCCGCAGCGGGATGATCGGTTCCGTGGCCTTGGACTCGATGAGGATGAAGATCGCGCCGAGCAGGACCGAGCCGCCGACCATGGCGTACGTCTGCCACGAGACCCAGTCGTACTTGTCGCCCGCGAAGGTCACCCAGAGGAGCAGCAGCGAGACGGCCGCGCTGATGAAGAAGGCGCCGCCCCAGTCGACCTTGACCTCGCGCTTGACGACGGGGAGCTTCAGGGTCTTCTGGAGGACGATCAGCGCGAGGACCGCGAACGGGACGCCGACGTAGAAGCACCAGCGCCAGCCCAGCCACGAGGTGTCGGTGATGACACCGCCGAGGAGCGGGCCGCCGACGGTCGCGACGGCGAAGGTCGCGCCGAGGTAGCCGCTGTACCGGCCGCGCTCGCGCGGGGCGATCATGGCGGCCATGACGATCTGGGCGAGCGCGGAGAGCCCGCCGACGCCGATGCCCTGGACCACCCGGCAGGCGATCAGCATCCCGGCGTTCTGCGAGAGGCCCGCCACGGCCGAGCCCAGGACGAAGATGACCAGGGCTATCTGGACCAGCAGCTTCTTGCTGAAGATGTCGGCGAGCTTGCCCCAGATGGGGGTGGACGCGGTCATCGACAGCAGCGCCGCGGTCACCACCCAGGTGTAGGCGCTCTGGCCGCCCCCGAGGTCGGAGATGATCTCCGGGAGGGCGTTGGAGACGATCGTCGAGGAGAGGATCGCGACGAACATCCCCAGCAGCAGCCCGGAGAGCGCCTCCATGATCTGGCGGTGTGTCATCGGCGCGCCGCTCGCGGCGGCGGGGTCGCCTCCGCGCTTGGCGTGGCCGCCCCGCACACCCGTTGGTGTGGTCGTAGCCATGTGCTTCCTTGCCTTACGTCTGTTGCCGCGTGGGTGTACGGGCGTATGGATCTTCTGTTGGCTCTTCTGTGTCGTACGGCCGGCCGTTCTCGGGCCGGCCTTCCTGCCGGCCTTCGTACCGGCCTTCGTGCCGGTCGCGGCAGTCGCCGAAGCTGCTGCGCAGCCGTGCGAGCAGCGCGTTGAGCTGTCCGACCTCGTCGTCGGTCCAGTCGTCGAGCGTCCTGGCGAACATCTCGGTCACCCGCCGGTCCAGCTCGCCCAGCAGCTCCCGCCCCGGGGGCGTGAGCCGCAGGATGCGCGAGCGCTTGTCGGCCGGATCGGGCAACCGCTCGATCCAGCCACGTTCCGCGGCGTGCGCGACATGTCTGCTGGTCACCGACATGTCGACGGCGAGCAGCTCGGCGAGTCTGCTCATGCGCATCTCGCCGTGGCGTTCCAGCAGGGTCAGTGCGGCCGCGGAGCCGCCCGGGCAGTCGGCGGGCAGGATCCGCGCGAGGCTGCGTTTGACGGCCCCGACAGCGCTGAGCTGCCGGGAAAGTTCCGCGTACTGACTCCGTGCGGCCGCCATGGCCCCTCCCGACATCTTGTTGCTTAGGGCAACCATAAGACCATAGGATCAGTTGGTTGCTGAAGGCAAACTAAATCGGGCTCATCGCAGTAAAGGAACCCAAAAGACTTCGCCCGGGGAAGGTCATGAGGAAGGTCATGAGGAGGCCGCGGGGCGGCTCACGGGGTGTGCCGGGAGGATCGCGGGGTACGGAGCGGTCTCGACCGGCCATCGGTCGTGGGCCCGGGGTTGGGTGAGGTCCCGGTGTTCGCTAGGGTCCTGCCGTATGGCACACAACTCCCAAGCCCCGCAGGGACCCGAGGGTACTCCTGACCCGGCGGGCAGCACCCAGATGTTCCGCGCGTTCGTCGACGACGGGGAACCGCAGCGCCGGCAGGCGCCTCAGCAGCAGAGCGGGCCGAAGGCCGGAGTGGTCATCGGTGTGATCGCGGCCGTCGTGGTTCTGGCCGTCGTGGCCTGGCTGGCCTTCGCCTGACACCGGTCCGGTGGCCGGCAGCCGGTGGCCGCCGGCCTCGGAGGCACGGTGGCCCCGCGGGGCGGGCCGACAGGCTCGTGGCCCGGGGCCCGGAGTCCGCATCCGGGCGGATCCGGTGGATGCGCCAGACGCGGCGGATCCGGTCGCTGCGGCAGATCCGGTGGATGCGGCAGATCCGGTCGGCTCGTCGAACGGGTACCCCGCCCGCGTCGTCGTCCGTCGGCATCCCCGGAAATCTTCGATTCTCCGAGGGCCGGCCGGGCGGTGGGCGGGGTCCGCGTGCCTCAGTCCGAGATCAGGCCTTCCCGCAGCTGCGCGAGCGTGCGGGTCAGCAGCCGCGAGACGTGCATCTGCGAGATGCCGACCTCCTCGCCGATCTGCGACTGGGTCATGTTCGCGAAGAACCGCAGCATGATGATCTGCCGCTCCCGGGGCGGGAGTTTGGCGAGCAGCGGCTTGAGCGACTCGCGGTACTCGACGCCCTCCAGCGCCATGTCCTCGTAACCGAGCCGGTCCGCGAGCGAGCCCTCCCCGCCGTCGTCCTCCGGCGAGGGCGAGTCCAGCGAGGACGCCGTGTACGCGTTGCCGACCGCGAGGCCGTCGACCACGTCCTCCTCGGACACGCCCAGTACGGCGGCGAGTTCGGGCACCGTCGGCGAGCGGTCCAGCTTCTGCGCCAGCTCGTCGCTGGCCTTGGTCAGCGCGAGCCGCAGCTCCTGGAGCCGGCGCGGCACTCGTACCGACCAGGACGTGTCCCGGAAGAAGCGTTTGATCTCACCGACGACGGTCGGCATCGCGAACGTCGGGAACTCCACGCCCCGTTCGCAGTCGAACCGGTCGATCGCCTTGATCAGCCCGATCGTGCCGACCTGGACGATGTCCTCCATCGGCTCGTTGCGGCTGCGGAACCGGGCCGCCGCGTACCGCACCAGCGGCAGGTTCAGCTCGATGAGGGTGTCGCGTACGTAGGCGCGCTCCGGGCTCTCCTGGTCGAGCACGGCAAGCCGCAGGAACAGGGAGCGGGACAGAGTACGGGTGTCGATGGCTTCCGGCTGGGACGCCCGTGGCTGGACCGCCTGGTCCTGGTCCACATGGTCGAGAGCATCGGGCACGGGAGCGCTCTTCGTGAGCGTGAGCACCTTCGAGCTGCCCTGTTCTACGGACATGCCACCCCCTTGAGGTCGCGGACGGTCGCGTCGGCCGCTCCCGTCGGAGGAACGCAGCCTCCACCTGAATACCGGTGCCGAGGCCGCGGCAAACGCGGTTCCAGCAGAATGTCACATGTCGGCAACACGCTGTAGTGACATGTCGACATCTCGCTGTGGGGTATGTCCAACAAGGGTGGGATATGTGGTGTTTCGACCGGGGGCAGGAAGGTGCGGGGTTCTACCCCTGGGGGTTAAGCCTCGATCCGATTTGCGGATCGCAAGCGGGCGAAGCTGCGCGCGAGCAGTCTTGACACATGCATCTGGGAGACGCCCAGCTCCTGGCTGATCTGTGACTGCGTCAGGTTGTTGTAGTACCGGAGCATCAGGATCCGCTGCTCCCGTTCCGGCAGTTGCACCAGCAGATGCCGGACCAGATCGCGGTGCTCCACCCCGGCCAGCGCAGGGTCCTCGTAGCCGAGCCGGTCGAGCAGCCCGGGGAGCCCGTCGCCCTCCTGCGCGGCCTCCAGGGAGGTCGCGTGGTACGAGCGTCCGGCCTCGATGCAGGCGAGGACCTCCTCCTCGGAGATCTTCAGCCGCTCGGCGATCTCGGCGGTGGTGGGGGAGCGGCCGTGAGCCGTCGTCAGGTCCTCGGTGGCGCCGGTGACCTGGACCCACAGCTCGTGCAGCCGGCGCGGCACGTGCACCGTCCGCACATTGTCCCGAAAGTAGCGTTTGATCTCGCCGACGACGGTCGGCATCGCGAAGGTGGGGAACTGGACGCCGCGTTCCGGGTCGAACCGGTCGATGGCGTTGATCAGCCCGATCGTGCCGACCTGGACGACGTCCTCCATCGGCTCGTTACGGCTGCGGAAGCGGGCGGCGGCGTAGCGCACCAGCGGCAGGTTCGCCTCGATGAGCGCCGCGCGCACGCGGGTGTGCTCGCGGGTGCCCGGCTCCAGCCCCTTCAGCTCGCCGAAGAGGACCTGGGTGAGCGCCCGGGTGTCCGCGCCCCGGCTCTGTGGGGCGGGCTGCGGTTCGGGTTCCGTTCGTGGGCTGGGCTCGGTCCGCTGGGTGGGCTCGGTCCGGCGTTCGGTTTCGGTCTGGGGTGGCACTTGAGGCGTAGTACTGGCCGGCACGATTACGCCACCCCTTCGCGGTCGACTACGTCAACTCATCCGTCAAAAGCGGTCATAGCATCACAAGACATGTCCACTGTGTGCAAGCACCCGAAAAAACCGTGTTGACGGTGGGATGGGGTAATAAACCCAAAAGCCCCGCACCGGGGAGGTGCGGGGCGTGGGGAGTGAACGGCTCAGAACTCGTAGTCGGCGATCACCCAGGTGGCGAATTCACGCCACTGTGCGACGGCGGCCTGGTGATCCGGGTGGTCGAGGTAGCGCTGGAGCGCATCACGGTCCGGGACGGCCGAGTTGATCGCGAAGTCGTAGGCGATCGGGCGGTCGGTGATGTTCCAGGCGCACTCCCAGAACTCCACCTCCGGGACCTGTCCGCCCAGCTTCATGAAGGCCGCGGCGGCGGCGGCCACCCGCGGCTCGTCCCGCGAGACGCCCTCGTCGAGCCTGAAGAGAACCAGGTGGCGGATCAAGAGGCACTCCTGTCGTATGGCCGGGCCGGTCCGGTGTACGGCCCGGGCCGGTGTACGGGGCGGGCCGGTGTACGGGCCGGCCGGTCGGCGTGTCTCAGTTGACCAGCGCCGACATGAAGTCTCCGACACCCTGCGCGGCGCTCGAAATGCCTTCGAACCCTACCTGGACGAGGTCCGCGGCCCGGTCGGGGGAGGTGATGATCGTGTACAGCACGAAGACGGCGAGCCCGTACAGCACGATCTTCTTCGCTTGCCCCATCGGCCGCTTCCTCCCCGGTCTCCTCACGTGCGGTCGCGAGAGTCTAACCGTATGAACGCCAATGTCCTGAGGCCGGTTTTCTCTTGACGCGGCCTTTATGGACCAAGGACCCGGAAGTCCGGGCCCTTTGCCGGGTGGCGCGGGTCGGAGCGGGCCGCACGATGGAGAGGAGCCCTGCGGATCCGGCAAGAGTCCGCGGGCGACGAACCGGCCCCCCTCTGCGGGGTCCGTGCCGCGCACTCCCCCCTGACGCGCGCGGGCCCACGGGGCCGGTTCCCCCGGGGGGAGCGGCTCGCCCCCCCGAGGCCGCTCCCCCTGCCGCCGGTCCCCTGCCGTCACCCCCTGCCGCCGCTCCTCCTGCTCAGCGGCAGAGCGCGCTGTCGACGACTTATGCCTTCAGATAGGCGAGCACAGCCAGCACGCGCCGGTGGCCGGCGTCCGTCGTGGGCAGCCCCAACTTGGTGAAGATATTGCCGATGTGCTTGTGCACCGCGCCCGCGGAGACGGTCAGCAGACCGGCGATCGTCGCGTTGGAGTGGCCCTCCGCCATCAGCCCCAGCACCTCGCGCTCGCGCGGGGTCAGGCTGTGCAGCGGGTCGTCGGCCCGGCGCCGTACCAGCAGCTGGGCGACGACCTCCGGGTCCATCGCCGTGCCGCCGGCGGCCACCCGCTCCAGCGCCGCCAGGAAGTCGCCGACCTTCCCCACCCGCTCCTTGAGCAGATAGCCCACCCCGCCGCTGCCGTCGGCCAGCAGCTCGGTGGCGTAACTGTCCTCCACGTGCGCCGACAGGACCAGCACCGCGAGCCCCGGCTGCCGGCGCCGCGCCTCCACGGCGGCGCGCAGCCCCTCGTCGCGGTAGGTCGGCGGCATCCGTACGTCCACGAGCGCGAGGTCGGGGCGGTCGGCGGCGACGGCGGCCAGCAGGTCGGTGCCGTTGTCGACGGCGGAGCTGACCTCGATGCCCTCGGCGCGCAGCAGATGGGTGAGGCCCGCCCGCAGCAGGGCGTCGTCCTCGGCTATCACGATCCGCACGGGGTCACACTCCTAGGGGGATGGTGGCGCGCAGCACGGTGGGGCCGCCGCTCGGACTGGTGAGCCGGGTCGTTCCGTCGAACGCGGCCACCCGGCGCTCGATCCCGACGAGCCCGGTGCCGAGCGCCTCGTCGGCGCCGCCCCGGCCGTCGTCCGTGACCTCGACGGTGAGCAGGTCGCCGTCGGCGCGCAGGGATACGGTGATCCGCCGCGCCCCGCTGTGCTTGACGGCGTTGGTGAGCGCCTCGGCCACCACGAAGTAGGCGGCCGCCTCGACCGCGGCGGGCGCGCGCGGCAGCTCCTCCGCGTCGAGGGTGCCGTCGATCGCGCAGTGCGAGACCAGCGCGGCGACCGCGCCGGAGAGCCCGCGGTCGGCCAGCACGGGCGGATAGATGGAGCGGACCACCTCGCGCAGTTCGGCGAGCGCCTCGGTGGCCGCGTTCTGGGCGGTGAGCACCATGGGCGCGGCCGATTCCGGGTCGCGGTGCAGGGCGCGCTCCACCATCCCGAGGTGCATGACGACGGCGACGAGACGGTTCTGCGTGCCGTCGTGGAGGTTGCGTTCGATGCGCCGCAGCTCGGTGCCGTGCGCTTCGAGCGCGGCGGCCCGGGTCGCGGTGACCTCGGCGAGCCGCTCGACGAGGGAGGCCGTCGGGGGCGCGAGCCGCGCCGCGCTGCTCCGCGCGTACCAGCGGGCCAGCGGGGGGACGAGGAGCGCGCCGAGCGCCCCGTACCCGGCGGCGGTGGCCAGCGCGAGAAGGGCGTCGCCCCACGACTCGACGGGCGTGTCCAGCGTGGTCGCGGCGCCGGGCACGACCGGCCAGAGCACGGCGATCCCCACGTTCTGCAGCACGCCCGCGGGCGAGCCGACGGCCACCAGCCCGGTCAGCAGGCCGAACGTGGCCTGGAGGGTCAGCCAGCTCATGTCGCGCCGGGTGGCGCGGTCGGCCAGCGCGTCGACGAGGTCGTCGCCCTCCCCAGCCCGGCCCCGCCGGGGCGAGGGGATCGGCGTCCCGAGGAACGCGCCGGTGCGGCGGCGTTCGTACGCGGCGAGCCGGCGGATGAGCCGGATGGTGCGGGGCAGCAGCGGCAGCGTGACGATCAGCGAGGCCGTCAGCAGGAGCGCGGTCAGGGCGAACAGGGCGACGACGCCGGAACAGGCGCCGACGGCGAGGAACTTCCCCTGGCGCAGCGTGTTCCGCGCCCGCGTCTGGAGCCAGGGCCGCTCACGGCCCGGGGCGGGGTCGGTCACTTCTGGGATGCTCCCTGGCGCACGCATGGTGGAGTTGGCTCTACCTTCGATCATGGCATGTACGGGATGGTTCGTGTCAATGCCCGTGGCCTACCGTCGGTGCGTCGACACACGCGGCCCGACGGCCCGCTCCAAGTCGGCGTCTCCACTGTCGAGTTGAGCGAACGAAGGGTCAGGTCGGGGCATGGCGACGAAGGGGTGGCTCAAGGAGCCGGGAGGGACGCGCACTCCGGGGCCGTCGTCCGATTTCGCCGTACGGCTGGAGGGCGCGACAGCGGTGTACGGTCCGGGCGGTCCCGGCGGCGCGGGCGGACCCGGCGCGGCGGGCGACGCGGGGGCCGTCGTCGCCCTGCGCGAGGTGTCCGCGGGAATCCCGCGCGGCCGGTTCACCGCCGTCATGGGCCCCTCCGGCTCCGGCAAGAGCACCTTCCTGCACCTGGCGGCCGGGCTGGAGCGGCCCGCGTCGGGACGGGTGCTGCTCGGTGACACCGACCTGAGCACGCTGAAGGAGACGGCCCTGACGGAGCTGCGGCGCGACCGGATCGGCTTCGTGTTCCAGGCGTACAACCTGATACCCGCGCTCGGCGTCACCGACAACATCACCCTGCCGCTGCGCTTCGCGGGCCGCACCGCCGACCCCGAGTGGCTGGCCCAGATCGTGACCGCGGTCGGCCTCGACGGGCTGCTGGACCGGCGTCCCAATGAACTCTCCGGCGGCCAGCAGCAGCGCGTGGCCGTCGCCCGCGCGCTGGTGACCCGCCCCGACGTCGTCTTCGCCGACGAGCCGACGGGCGCGCTCGACACCAACACCGGGGCGCAGGTGCTGCGGCTGCTGCGGGGGCTGGTCGACACGCTCGGCCAGACCGTGGTGATGGTCACCCACGACCCGGTCGCCGCGTCGTACGCGCACCGGGTGCTCTTCCTCGCGGACGGCCGGTTCGTCGGCGAACTCGACGCGCCCACCGCGGAGTCGGTGGCGGCGCGGATGACGCACCTGGGGGACCGGTGAGGACCCCCGGCGAGAACCCGGACCCCGGCAGGAACGCGGACCCCGGCGAGAACCCGAGCCCCGGCAGCGGCAGGAACGCGCCCGCCACGACCTCCGGCCTCGCCTTCGCCTGGCAGTCCGTCCGGGCCCGCCGCGCCGGGTTCGTCGCGTCGTTCCTCGCGGTGCTCGGCGGCGCCGTCCTCGTCACGGCCTGCGGCGTACTCCTCCAGTCGGGCCTCTTCGCCGGGATCGCGCCGCAGCGGTACGCCGCCGCGCCGATCGTGGTCGGCGCCGCGCAGTCGGTCACGGCGGTGGACCCCGAGGGCCCGGATCTCGTGGAGACGCTGCCCGAGCGGGCGATGCTGCCGGCGGAGCTGGTGGAGACGATCGCCGCGGTCCCCGGCGTACGGAGCGCGACGGGCGAGATCAGCTTCCCGGCCACGCTCCTCACCGAGGACGGGCGCCCGGTCCCCGCCCCGTCCGGGCACGAGGTCCTCGGCCACGGCTGGGGCTCGGCGGAGCTGACCCCGTACACGCTGCGCGAGGGCGCGGCGCCGCGCGGCGACGGCGAGGTGGTGCTCGACGCGGCGACCGCCGGGCGCGCGGGCGCCGGGGTCGGCTCGACGGTGCGGATCGCGACGGCGGACGGCGCCGTACCGTACCGGGTCGTCGGAGTGGCGGCGGCGCGGGGCGCCGACGGACTGCCGCGCCAGTCGGCCCTGTTCTTCACCGATGACCGGGCGCGCGCCCTGTCCGGCCACCCGCGGGAGGTCGTGGCGGTCGCGGTCGTCGCGGACCCGGGCGTACGGACGGCCGCGCCGGCCGGTCTGGCCTGGCTGTCCACGTTCACGGACGACACCCTCACCCGGCGGGTGACGGACGCCCTGGAGAAGGAGGGGTACGGGACCGACCGCGCCGTGGTGCGCGCGGGTGTGGAGCGCGGCGAGGTCGAGTTCCTCGGGGCGGCGCAGTCCCGCTCCGTACTGACCCTGGTCTCCAGCTCGTTCAGCGGCTTCGTCCTGATGATCGTCCTCCTCGTCGTGGCGGGCACGCTCTCGCTGGTGGTGCACCAGCGGCGGCGCGAGATCGCGCTGCTGCGCGCGGTGGCGGCCACCCCCCGGCAGATCCACCGGATGCTCGCCACCGAGGTGCAGCTGGTGGCCGGCGCGGCGGCGCTGCTCGGGGTGGCGCCCGGCTATCTCGCGGCGCAGGCGCTGCGCGACGGGTTCGCCCGGATCGGCGTGATCGAGGAGGGCTTCACGCTCTCGCTCGGCCCGGTGCCCGCGGTGGTCGCCGTACTGCTCTGCCTGGGCACGGCGCGGCTGGCGGTGTGGGCCGCGGCCCGGCGCCAGGTGCGGATCGGTCCGGTGGCGGCGCTGCGGGAGTCCACGGTGGAGCGCCCGGACATCGGGCGCGGCCGGATCGCCGGCGGGTACGTCGTGCTGGGCCTGGCGGCCGTCGCGCTCGTCGCGGTGGCGTTCGTACCGCAGAACCTGGCCACGCTGCCCGCGGTGCTCTGCTCCATGCTCGCCCTGATCGCCGCCGCGATGCTCGGCCCGCGCCTGATGGCCGCGCTCGCCCGGATCGCCGGCGCGGGGCTGCTGCGCCACTTCCGGGTGTCGGGGTATCTCGCGGCGGCCAACAGCGCGGCGGGCTCCCGGCGGCTGGCGGCGGCCGTGACCCCGCTCGCGCTGACGATCGGCTTCGCGAGCAGCCAGTTCTACAGCCAGACCACGCTGTCGGAGGCGACGCAGTACCAGGCGCGGCAGGCGACCGTCGCACCGTACGTGGTGACGGGACCGGGCGGCGTCGCCCCGGACGTCGCGGCGGCGGCCCGGAGCGTACCGGGGGTGACGGCGGCGACCCCGCTGGTCGCCACCGAGGTGGTGGCGGTCGAACGGACCCTGCTCGACGAGCCGTTGTCGCGGTCGCGGGCGTACGGAGTCGACGCCGAGGGCCTGCGGGGCACGCTCGACCTGCCGGTCGCCGAGGGCACCCTGGACGACCTGCGCGGCGACACCGTCGCGCTGAGCGAGACGGAGGCGCTTTACCTGCGCAAGGGCATCGGTGACCGGGTGAACCTCGCCCTCGGCGACGGGACGCGCGTGAAGCCCCGGGTGGTCGCCGTGTTCCGCCCCAACCTGGGCTTCGGCGATGTCCTGCTCCCGGCCGCCACCGTCGTCCCGCACACCACGGACCGGCTCGCGGACACGGTCCTCGTCGCCACGGCCCCCGACGCGAACGGGGCGGCGGTGGCCGAGGCCCTGGGCGCTCTGTCGGCGGACCACCCGGGCCTGGCGGTGGGGGACCGTACGGCCCTCCAGGCGGCCCAGGACGCCCAGACCCGCTCCCAGGACTGGCTGAACCGGCTGCTGCTGGCGGTGATCCTCGGGTACGTGGCCCTCTCGTCGGCGACGACGCTGGTCACGACCACGACGGCGAGGACCCGCGAACTCGCCCTGCTCCGCCTCTCGGGCGGCACCCGCGCCCAGATCGCCCGGATGCTGACGGCGGAGACCACGTTCCTCGCGGCGACGGCGGCGGTCCTGGGCACGGTGACGGCGGCGCTCCCCCTGGCCGTCCTCTCCTTCCGCCTCACCACGAACCCCCTCCCCGCGGGCCCGCCCTGGGTCTTCGCGGCGATCGTGGCGACGGTGGTCCTGACCGCCCTCCTGGCCATCCGCATCCCGGCCGGCCGCGTCCTGCGGGCCCATCCGCTGGAGGCGATGCGCGCCCAGTCCTGACGGACGGCGCGCGGTACGGGCCTCGTGCGTACGGGGCCCGTACGTGTTCCCCGGGAGGCGTCCCCCGGGACGAGGTACCGGTTCCCGAAATCCGACGACGGTGGAAGAAGATGACGCGAAGATCAGGTCTCCGTGAGCGGAAGAAGCAGGAGACGCGTACGGCGCTCAGCCGCGCCGCCTGGAAGCTGCTGGCGGACGAGGGGCTGGCCGCCGTGACGCCGGAGAACGTGGCGGCCCGGGTCGGCGTGTCCGGCAACACGTTCCGCAACTACTTCGGCTCCCGCGAGGAGGCGATCGTCGAGGCGGTCATCCCCCGGCCCGGGTCGGTCGCGGACGCCCTGCGCGCCCGCCCGGCTGGTGAGCCGGTGTGGGACAGCCTCGCCGAGGTGCTGCCGGGCGAGGTGACCGCCATGGTCGGCAGCCACGCGGACGTCGTCGTGCTGATGCGGGTCGCCCAGGAGAACCCGACCGTCTTCGCCCAGCACCTGATCGCCGTCGAAACCGCCAAAAGACTCTTCGCGGAGACGATCGCCGAACGCTCCGGCGGCGACGGCCTGTCGTCCCTGCTGCTGGCCGAGGCGGCCGGCGCGGCGATCCGCGCGTCCGTCGAGACCTGGGCGGCCGGGGACGGAACGGCCGGGCTCGCCGACATCGTCCGGGAGAGCGTCGCCCAACTCCGCGCGGGCCTCCCGACGGGCAACCGTGCCCCGGCGGCCCTTCCTCCCGGGCCCGGCCCCGGTCCCGGCTCCGGGCCGGGTGCTTAGCTTCCGCACCGCGATCCGTGGAGCCGGTTTACGCGCCGGGGAGCCGGCGTCCGTCCGGAACGGCCGTCGCGGTGCGCCGGAACGCGCTCGGGCTGACGCCCCGGATCCGTTTGAACGCCGTGCTGAAGGCGAACGCGTCGGAGTAACCCACGGCGCGGGCGATCTCCGCGACGGTCGTCGCGTCCCGTTCGGCCAGCAGGTCCGCCGCGAGCGCCATGCGCCGGTGGGTGAGGTAGGTCAGCGGCGGTTCGCCCACCAGGTCGGCGAACCGCTTCGCCAGGGTGGCCCGCGACACCCCGGTCCGCCCGGCCAGCGAGGAGACCGTCCACGGCGCCGCCGGCTCGGCGTGCAGCAGCCGCAGCGCGTCGCCGACCACCGGGTCCCGCTGGGCGGCGTACCAGGCGGGCGGCTCACCGCCGGGACGGTCGAAGTACTCGCGCAGCGCGCACACCAGCAGCCAGTCCAGCAGCCGGTCGAGGACCACCTGCTGGCCCGGGATGTCGGCGGCGGCCTCGGCGGCCAGATGGTCCAGTACGGGGTCGGCCCCGCCACCGGTGGGGACGCGCAGCACGACGGGCAGCGCGTCCAGCAGTCTGCGGCTGATTTCGCCGCGCACCGGGTACGCGCCGACGACCAGCGTCGTCGTACCGGCACCGGCGTCAGCGTCAGCACCGGCGTGATCGTTCCAGCCGAGCCGGTGCCGGGTCCCGCCCTGCTCGGGCGTCGCGCACTCCTCACCGCACACGATCGGCTCGGCCCGCGTACCGACCTCGTCGACGAAGGTGAACGGAGCGGGGCCCCGCACGACGACCGTCTCGCCGGCGCCGAGCCGCTCGGGCGGGCGGTCCTCCGGCACGAGCCAGCCCGCCCCGCCGAGGACCGCGCACAACGTCAGCGGCGCGCCGTCCACGAAGTGCAGGGCCCAGGGCGGGGACAGGGCCGAGAGGCCGAACAACGAGCCCTGGGCCCGCACCCCGCGGAAGAGATCACCGAACGCGTCCACCCCACGCAGGTTAGACGATGACACAGGCAATCCGGCTTTTCACCCATGGAATCGTCCGAGCGGGCGCCGTTGAATCGGTGCCATGAGCAACAACGACACCACCCTTGTCCTCGGCGCCACCGGCAAGACCGGCCGGCGGGTCGCCGCCCGGCTCCGACTGCGCGGTACGCGGGTGCGCGCCGCGTCCCGGTCCAGCCGGACCCGCTTCGACTGGTCCGAGCCCGCGGGCTGGGATCCGGTCCTCCAGGGCGTCACCACCGTCTACGTGGTGCCGCCACCCGTGCCCGGGCCGGTGCACGAACTCGTGGCGCGCGCCGAGGCCGCCGGCGCCCGGCGCCTGGTGCTGCTCTCCGGGCACGGCGCCGACACCTGGGGCGACTCCGCCTTCGGGCTGGACATGCGCTCGGCCGAGGAGGCCGTGCGCGGCTCGGCCCTGGAGTGGACCGTCCTGCGGCCGGCGAACTTCATGCAGAACTTCGACGAGGACGTCTTCCACGCCTCGCTGACCGCCGGCGAACTGGCGCTCCCGTCCGGTGCGGTCCCCGAGCCGTTCGTCGACCTGGAGGACGTCGCCGACGCAGCGGCCGCGGTACTGGCCGAGCCGGGCCGGCACGCCGGGCGGACCTACGAGCTGACCGGGCCGCGCGCGCTGACCTTCGCCGAGGCCGTCGAGCTGATCTCCCGGGCGTCCGGGCTGCCCATGACCTACCGGCAGGTCTCCCCCGCCGGGTACACCGCGGCGCTGGTCGAGGAGGGCTGGGGCGAGGACGACGCCCGCCATCTCACCGCGATGTTCGAGCTGATGGAGCGCGGGCTGCTCGCCGGGACGACGGACGGCGTCGCCACCCTGCTGGGGCGCGCGCCCCGGACCTTCGAGGAGTACGCCGTACGGGCCGCGGCGGCGGGCGCCTGGCGGCGTTGACCCCGCACGGCATTGACACGGCATACCGGTACCGCGGTGCCGGTATGCCGCCCCGTGCACAACCGTCGGTCGACCGCCGGTCGCTATCCTGTCGACGTGGCCACCGATTCCGAGCGACCCGCGCTCGACGCACTCGACCGGGCCATCCTCGCGGAGCTGAGCCGGGACGGCCGGATCACCAACATCGAACTCGCCCGCCGCATCGGCCTGACGCCCGCCCCCTGCCTGCGCCGGGTCAAGCGCCTGGAGGAGGAGGGGGTGATCACCGGCTACCGGGCGGTGCTCGATCCCGTGGCGACCGGCCGTTCCTGCGAGATCGTCGTGGCCGTCGACATCACCGTCAACGACCGTCAGACGACGGAGGAGTTCGAGGAGGCGGTGACACGCTTCGACGAGGTGACCGAGGTGAGACGCCTGCTCGGCCGGCCCGACTACTTCGTCCGCGTCAACGTCGCCGATCTCGCGGCGTACGAGGAGTTCCTCATGAACCGCCTGGCCCGGCTGCCCGCCGTGCACCGGGTGGAGTCCCACCAGACGATGAAGATCGTCAAAGGCGGCCCCTGAGAACAAGGCGGCCCTGAGAACAGCAGCCTGGACAACACGGTGATCAGCGGCCGGGCCGACGTGGACCGCCTGCTCACCCGGCCCGCCGCGGCCCCGCCCCCGCCCGCGCCGGCCACGCCCAAGGGGATGAGCGCCGAGACGACCCGCCTGGTGATCACCGCGCTCCGCACCGCCGAAGGCACCCTCTCGGCCTCCGAGTGCGCCGGCCTCATCGGCATCTCCCGGGTCAGCGCCCGCCGCTACCTCGAACACCTGATGACCACGGGCAGTGACGACGTATCCCTCCGTTACGGCATGGCCGGCCGCCCGGAACGCCGCTACCGCTGGCGTTCGAGGTAGTCCAGAGGTAGGCCCCGGCCTCCGACCTGCGGCAGAACACCCCTTCTGAAATAATTTATCCGCACATTCATACGGAATCCGGGAAGCGCCGCACCACCGCTCAGGGAGGACACCATGAGCGCCACGGCCACGCGCCGCGAGACCGCCCGCGCACTGCTCGACACCCATGGACAGACCTACGCGGCCCAGGCGGGCATCCGGCTCAGGGACACCCCCCAGCCGCTCTACCAACTGCTGGTCCTCGCCTGCCTGCTCAGCGCCCGTATCCGGGCCTCGGTCGCCGTCAGCGCGGCCCACGAACTCTTCGAGGCGGACCTGCGCACACCCCGCCGCATGGAGGACGCCACCTGGCAGCAGCGGGTGGACGCGCTGGGCGCGGGCCACTACCGGCGTTACGACGAGAGCACGTCCACCACCCTCGGCAAGGGCGCCGTATTCCTCCGCGAGCACTACGGCGGCGACCTCCGCCGCCTGCGCGAGAAGGCCGGCGGCGACCCCGGCCGCCTGCGCGAACTCCTCCAGGAACTGCCCGGCATCGGCCCCGCCGGCGCGGACATCTTCCTCCGCGAGGTCCAGGGCGTCTGGCCCGAACTCGAACCGTACGTCGACACCAAGGCCGCCCAGGGCGCCCAGCGCCTCGGGCTCCCCACGAACCCCGGCGAACTGGCGAAGCTGGTGACGCCACAGCAACTGGCCACCTTCGCCGCGGCCCTCGTACGGGCGGCGCTCGACAAGTCCGTGGTGGAAGACGTAAAGGAAAAAACAACCCCGGCGCCGAAGCCGGCCGCCACCACGAAAGCCACCTCGCCCCGGTGAACGCTCCTCCGATCGGCGAGAGGAGGGGACGTCACCCGGAACTCTTCGCCAGGACCTCGTTGCGCGGGGCGCTGTTCCTCCGGTCTCGCACGTGGGCGTAGCCCACGAGACCGCCGAGGACCGCGAGGAGCACGGCCGACGAGCCCGCCGTGCCGAGGTCGAGGCCGCCCTTGGCGACGGGCTTGGTGAGGAAGTCACCGGCGGTGGCCCCGAGAGGGCGGGTGAGCACGAAGGCGATCCAGAACAGCAGAACGTTCGGGACGACACGTACGCGCATCAGGGCGAGGAGCCCCGCGAGCAGCCCGGTGATGAGGAGAGCGCCACCCGCGTAGCCGAGTCCGGAACTGTCGGACAGGAAGTCACCCATGGACGTGCCGAGCGTGTTCGAGACAAGGATCGCCGACCAGAAGAGGGCCTCGGCCCGGAAGGTGACGATGTCACGGATGACGAACGTCATCCCGGTGGATTTCCACAGGACGAAGATGGCGATCAGGATCGAGATCAGAATCGCCGCACCGACGGGATACCCCAGTCCCAGCCCTTGCGGCCCCCAGCCCAGCGACGTGGCCCCGGGGGAGAGGTACGTGCCGCTGGCGTCACGGTTCATGAAGTCGGACATCGTCGTGCCGGCCATGCTGGTGGACAGGATGACGGTCCAGTAGAAGAAGGGGTTGTACTGCTTGGACCTGAGCTGTACGACCAGTGTCACCACGAAGACCAGGAACAACGCGATCGTGGTGAGGAAGTAGCCCAGTTTGAGGGTCTGGGCGAAGAGGTCGCCGGCCGTCTCGCCCAAGGTGGTCGCGGCGATCTTCATGATCCAGAAGGCCAGAGTGACCTCCGGCAGCTTCCTCGGCACGTACCTCGCGGGGCCGGTTACCCCCGAATCGGTCAAGAGCTCAGGCTGTGTCATTTTCTGTCACTTTCGACGGAAGCAACCGAAGGAAGGCATCGTCGTCGCCCCGGTGGTCGCGGCTGTCGGGCAGGTCATGTGGTCCGACCCTGCCCGCCGGGACCTGAACACATCCTGAATACCGCCGGGCCGCGCGTCCGACGCCCCCAGGCTTGATGCGGATGGCGGTGGCGGAGGCGGCGCGTGAACCTCCAGAACCTGCCGGCGGGTTACTTGCTCTGCCGGGCCGTTGAGCGCAGACCCATCAGGTGCCTCTTGAGCGACGGGCCAGGAACTTTCCCAGTTCCCACACGAGCAGGAGCGCGAGAGCAGCCAGCAGCGCCCAGCCGAACTGGCGCGCGTTGATCTCGGTCGTCCCGAGGATGCGGCGGAAACCGTCCATCTGGGTCACCAGGACCGCGAGTACGAACTGGGCCAGTGCCACCCAGTTCAGCTGCCTGCTGTCGAAGGTGGACGCCGTCAGCACCGAGTCCGTCTCGCTGCGGCATTCAAACGCGGCGACGATCAGACAGAGGGCGAAGGCGGTGAACGCGATGGACTGACCGGTCTCGGCGCTGTCGAAGTGGGCCTGCCCGAGCTTGATCAGTCCGAGCAGGAGGACGGTGATCGCCAGTCCGCCGATTCCGACCGTGACCAGTACGGGCCGGGTGAGGACGGACTCCCCTCGTGGACGCGGCCTGCGCCGCATCAGTCCGGGGCTCTCCCGGTCGAAGCCGAGCGCGAAGCCGAAGGAGGCGTTGACCACGAAGTGGATCCACAGCACCTGCGGCGGGGTGAACGGCTCACCTGCGGCGATGTTGAAGACGGTGGCCCCGAGGAAGGTCAGGACGAAGGTGACGAGCAGGAGCAGGACGAACCGGATGTATTTGGTGAGGTTGTCGTAGATCCGCCGGCCCTGCTCCACGGCGTAGACGATGGTGGCGAAGCGGTCGTCGGAGAGGATCATGCGTCCGGCGTTCTTCGCCACGTCCGTGCCGCTGCCCATGGCGATACCGATGTCGGCGGCTTTGATGGCGGGCGCGTCGTTGACGCCGTCCCCGGTCATCGCCACGACCTCGCCCTTCTTCTTGAGGGTGTTGGCGAGCAGCACCTTGTGCTCCGGCGCGACGCGGCCCACCACACCGATGCCGTCGATGCGGGCGAGTTGCTCGTCCTCGCTCATGGCGGCGAAGTCGGCGCCGAGGACCGCCTCGCCGGGGATGCCGAGCTGCCGGGCGATCGCCGCGCCGGTGGTGACGTCGTCACCGGTCACCATGCGGACCCGGATGTGCCCCGCCCGCGCGCCGGCCACGGCTGCCTTGGCGTCCTCGCGGGGCGGATCGACCATGCCGACGAGGCTGTTCATCCGCAGCTCGGTGAGGTACGCGAGCAGGTCTCCGTCCGGATCGAAGCCGGCCGGGTCCAGATCACGGGTGGCCGCGGCCATCACCCGGTGCCCCTCGCCGCCCATCCGCCGGGTCTGTGCCTCGGCGCGCGCGATCAGTTCGGCGTCCCAGGGGATGGTCTCGCCCGCCGCGAGCGCGGTGGCGGCCCGCGCCACTACCGCCGGGACCGCGCCTTTGACGAAGCACCGGACGACCTGCCGCCCAGAGGCGTCGACCGCTCGGTTGAAGGTGGCCATCAGCTTGTAGTCCGGGTCGAACGGCAGCGTGGCGAGTCGGGGAAGGCTCTCCCTGGTGGCGTCGATGTCCAGCCCGGCCTTGTGCGCGAGTACCAGCAGCGCGCCCTCGGTGGGATCGCCCACCACCTCGCCGTCCACCAGTTTCGCGTCGCTGGCCACCACGTACGGGAGGATCGCGTCCTCGATGCCCGCGGAGGAGCCCGCGGCATGGTGGACCTTCCCGGTGAGCCCGTAGCCGGTGCCCGAGACGGTGTACCGGTCGGTAGGACTCACGACTTCGACGGCGGTCATCTGGTTCATGGTCAGCGTGCCGGTCTTGTCCGAGTTGATGGCCGAGGTGAACGCGAGTGTCTCGACGGACGGCAGTTCTTTGACGATGGCGTTCCGTTTCGCCAGGTTGAGGCTGCCGACGGACAGGATCGCCTGGGTCACGGTCGGCAGGGCCTCGGGGATGGCGGCGATGGCCAGCGAGACCGCGCTGACGAACAGGACGTCCCAAGCCTGGTCCCGGTGCCGTCCCAGCGCGAACATCACGATCATGGTCAGGGCCGCCGCTCCGGTGATCCACAGTGTCAGGCTGTCGAGCTCCCTGGTGAGTGGCGGTACCTCTTTCTCGGTGGCCGACAGCATTCCGGAGATCTTGCCGACCTCCGTTGCGGCGCCGGTCCCGGTGATGACGAGGACGCCGCTGCCGTGGGTGACCGGGGTGTTCATGAACGCCATGTTCGTCCGGTCGCCGGGCGCCGGCAGGGGGCCCGCCAGCGTGTCGGCGTCCTTCGCGGCGGGAACGCTCTCGCCGGTGAGCGCCGACTCGTCGATCTGCAGGGCACTGGCCTCGATGATGCGTCCGTCCGCCGCCACCTGGTCCCCGGCCGCGATGAGCACGATGTCGCCGACGACCAGCTGCTCGGCGGGGATCTCGGCCTCCGTGCCGTCCCTGCGCACCCGCGCCGTCGCCTCCATCATCGACTGCAGTGCGTTCATCGCGCTCTCGGCCTTGCCCTCCTGGCGCAGGCCCACGACCGCGTTCAGCAGGGTCAGGACGATCAGCAGGACTGCTGTGGTCCACTCCTGGATGAGCAGCGAGACGACCGCCGCGGCCACGAGGACGATCTGCATGTAACTGCGGTACTGCGCGAGGAACCGGCGCCAGGCCGCAGGCCGCTTCTCCTCGGGGAGTGAATTCGGGCCGTGCGCGTCCAGAAGTTGCGCGGCCCGTGCCGCGGAGAGCCCCAACGCCGGATCTACGCCGAAAGCCGCTGCGACCTCCTCGGGAGTGCGCGTGTACCAGCCGTCCTCCGAAGCCCGAGGCTGTTCTCCCACGGAATTCGAACGCACCGTCATCGCTCTGCCTCCGATCCGTGGCCGCGGATGCGTCCGGGCCGATCGCGCGCTGGGTTCGACGGGTCTCAGCCGTGCTTCTTCCTGGCCGACGGATGCCGGTCGGCGTACGGATCGGCCGATGCCCCGGCGGGGGCCTCCCGCTCCAGGTCCCGTTTGGTGACGAGCAGGTCCTTCCGTGCCGCCTGCCCCACGTCGGGGTAGTGAGGGTCGATGTCCATCAGGGTGTGCGCGAGGATCGCCGCCGAGCAGATCCGCTCGAACCACTTCCGGTCCGCCGGCACGACGTACCACGGCGCCCACTTCGTACTCGTGGCCGACAGCATCTCGGAGAACGCGTGCTGGTAGTCGTTCCAGTGGCGCCGCTCCCGAACGTCGGCCGCGGAGAACTTCCAGTTCTTCTCCGGCCGGTCGATCCGCTTCAGGAAGCGGGTGCGCTGCTCCTCCTTGGACAGGTTCAGGAAGACCTTCACCACCTTGAACCCGTTGTCCGTGAGATAGCGCTCCCAGTGGTTGATCTCCCGGTAGCGCCGCTGCCATATGTCCGGCCCGCGCGTACCGTCCGGCAGCTTCTGACGGACCAGGTTCTCGGGGTGGACGCGTACGACGAGGACCTCCTCGTAGTGCGAGCGGTTGAAGATGACGATCTCGCCGCGCGTGGGCAGGCGCTGGGCGTAGCGCCACAGGTAGTCGTGGTCGAGTTCCTCGGCGGAGGGCACCTTGAAGCTGCTGACCCGTACGCCCTGGGGATTGACGCCGCTCATCACATGGCGGATCGTCCCGTCCTTGCCACCGGCGTCGAGTGCCTGGAGGCACAGGAGTACGCCGTAGGTGTCCTGGGCGGCCAGCCGCTCCTGGTACTCGGCCAGCAGAGACACCCCGGTCCGCAGCAGCTCGATCCCCTCCCGCTTCTTCAGACCTGCCTTGTAGCGAGGATCGAAGTCCCGGTCGAGGCGCACCTTCGACCCCGGTTTCACCCGTAGGGGCGCGATGAAATCCGCGATGCGTTCGGCTCTCTTGTCCGACATCACGATCAGTCCTTCTCCGGTCCGGGGTGGGCGCGGCGCGTCTCGGGGGCCGCTCCGCGGTCGACGGCCTGACCGGGAGCGGTGCGGCAGGCGGCACGGAGCACCCTCCGGGACAGGTGTTCGGCCGGGATCGGGACGGTCGCGTGCCCTGCGGGATCGGTGCGCTTCACCGGCCCGGGGCGGCGGCTCAAGCCTCCGACGGGGAGGCATGCACCGACGTCAGAAGTCTGTTCTTCGACTGTCATGGCCGCATGTGTCCCATTTCCCACGACCTCCGGACCGCGGAACCACACATCCCGCCACGGCCGTGACAGGATCCCTCGCGCTCATTGTCTGTTCGCCCGTACAAGATCGCCCCTTGAGGCCGGGCGGCGGGAAACCGCCCAGGGAGGCGTCCGAGCGCGGTCGCACGGCGAGAGCGCCTTGCCGGGCCCCGGCCGACGGCGGGTGGGGGCAGCACCGCAGTGCCGGGCCCCGGCGTCCGAAGTGGTCCGCTCAGGCGTTCTGGAGGTGCCGGAATTCCTCGTCGTCCGGCAGTTCTCCTTGCGGGGTCGCCTTGTCCACGACATGCGGAAGCTGTTCCGCGAGTCCGTCGGCGAACTCCTGCACCGACACACCGGCCTCCGCAGCGGCGGCCGCCACCTCGTCGGCGTCCAGCACGGAGAGCAGTTGCTCACCGGTGATGGACCGGTTCCCCACCTGGTCGCTCACCCAGGAACCGACCTCGTCAGCGAGTCCCTTGTCCGCGAGGAGGACCAGGAAGTCCCCGAACTCCTCCGCACTGATCTCTTCATCGGCGTTCGTCATCACACCTTCTCCTTCTTCGCGGCCTCGGCGGCGAGTTCCTTCAGTCGCTTCTCTGCCGCACGCCTGAGCGCTCCGTTTTTGGCCGCTTCGCGTGCCGCCTGCTTGATCAAGCTCTTGGCCCATGACGAGAACACAAGGTCTCCTTACCGATTCGCACCAGCGGCTCTCACTGCATGTACGTGATTGCCTGCGCTGAGTCTCTGGCTTGATGATCGAGTCGGTAAGCCTGGAGCGGCATAAGAGCGGAATTGTCCGTTCCGTTTTCAGTCGTGCGAGGGAACGCCCAGTCGCCTGTTCCAGCAGCCTGGCCGGATGTCCGACCGTCAACTCGCGCGCGCACCAGGAGATACGCACGGTCGCGGCAACGCTGCCGGCGCGCGGGCCGGTTGTGCTCCTGCCGGGTCACGTTCCGCACGGCTGTGCGGAACGTGCCGCACGCAAAACACCCCCCTGGCCGCGATTTCGCAGGTCAGGAGGGTGTGAGAGCGGTAGCGGAGGGATTTGAACCCTCGGTGACTTGCGCCACACTCGCTTTCGAGGCGAGCTCCTTCGGCCGCTCGGACACGCTACCGAGAGAGAGCTTAGCCCAAGGTGGGCCGTGGTTTGAAATCGATAGGTGGTCGGGGGTCAGCGGGATCGGAAGAAGGTGGTCAGGAGGGCGGCGCACTCCTCGGCGAGGACGCCGTGGATCACTTCCGGGCGGTGGTTCAGGCGGCGGTCGCGTACGACGTCCCAGAGGGAGCCCGCCGCGCCCGCCTTCTCGTCGAGGGCGCCGAACACCACGCGGTCCAGCCGGGACTGGACGATCGCGCCCGCGCACATCGTGCACGGTTCCAGGGTCACCACCAAGGTGCAGCCCGTGAGGCGCCACGCGCCGAGCTTCTCGGCCGCCCTGCGGATCGCCAGGATCTCCGCGTGGGCCGTCGGGTCGCCCGTCGCCTCGCGTTCGTTGTGGGCCGTGGCCAGTGTCGTGCCGTCCGGGGACAGCACGACGGCACCGACCGGTACGTCACCGGACCCGCCGGCCCGTACGGCCTCGTCCAGGGCGAGGCGCATGGGGGCCGGCCACGGTGCGCGTACCGGGTCGGGCTCGTCCATCTAGCGCACGGTCTCCAGTACTTCCGCCGCGCCCAGGGCCTCCGCGATCTCGGCCATCGCGTCGCTCTCCAGCGCCAGCAGATCGGCCTCGGAGAGGCCCAGGTCGGACAGGATCTCCCGGTCGCCGACGGCGCCCGTGGGCACGGTTTCCGCGGCCGTGGCGGGGGTGTCGGTGTCAGTGTCGGTGTCGGTATCGGTTCCTTCGTACTCGTCGTCCGGTTCGCCGTCCTCCGTACCGTCGAGGTCCAGCGCGTCGAGGTCGTCGGCCGGGTCGTCCTCGTCCCCGCCGAGCAGTTCATCAATGAGGATCTCCCCGTACGAGGAGCGTGCGGCCGCGGCCGCGTCGGAGACGTAGATACGAGGATCTTCCTCGCCGTCCACGCGGAGGATGCCGAACCAGGCGTCCTCCTGCTCGATGAAGACGAGCACCGTGTCCTCGTCCACCGAGGCTTCGCGGGCCAGGTCGGTGAGGTCCGACAAGGTCTCCACATCGTCGAGCTCTGTATCGCTCGCTTCCCACCCGTCTTCGGTGCGCGCGAGCAGTGCGGCGAAGTACACCGTGACTCTCCCACTGGTCAGAGGTGTGACGGTCCGGCGGTGCGCTGCTCGGCGCCGCCTACTCGGAATCGTGGCAGAAACCGGCGCTTCGCGAGAGGTCTTCCGCCGTTGCGTCGTGGCGCCATTTTATTAGGCCCCTGTTCGGCCCCGGGTGTGGGACGCCTTCCTCCGGGCCCGCGGGTGGTCCGAAGGGCGGTCCGGTGGGCGGTCCTGGGGGTTTCGGGATCCGGTGCCGTGGCCGGGCGTGGCTCCCGGCGGTCCGGGCGTGGCTCCGGCGGGTCGGGCGTGGCTACCAGCGGAACGTACGCATCCGCATCTGCTGGCGCATCCGGGCCGCCCGTGCCTGCCGGGGCTTCACGCGCTCGCGCAGCGCCTTGGCCTCGTTCAGCTCCCGCAGGAACTGCGCGCGGCGCCGGCGGCGCGCCGCCTCCGTCTCGCTCTCGCCGTCCCCCGTGGTGTCCGGCTCCGGCTCGGGATCCGGGGGTGACTCGGGACTCATCGACGCCTCACCACCTCAAGGCTGTGTCCTTGGCCCTTCTACCTTCCCTCGCCCATGGGGGTTGATGCCAGCCCGTTCCCGGCATTCCAGACCTATCCTGGCAGCGCGTGAGGCATTGGCCCCCGGTTACTGTTGACGCCATGCGGATTCACGTCGTCGACCACCCGCTGGTCGCGCACAAACTCACCACCCTGCGCGACCGGCGCACCGACTCCCCGACCTTCCGGCGGCTCGCCGACGAGCTGGTCACCCTGCTCGCGTACGAGGCCACCCGGGACGTACGGACCGAACAGGTCGACATCGAGACCCCCGTGACGGGCACGACGGGGGTGAAGCTCTCCCACCCGCGGCCCCTGGTCGTCCCGATCCTCCGGGCCGGTCTCGGCATGCTCGACGGCATGGTGCGGCTGCTCCCGACCGCCGAGGTGGGCTTCCTCGGCATGATCCGCAACGAGGAGACGCTCCAGGCGTCCACGTACGCGACCCGGATGCCCGAGGACCTCTCCGGCCGGCAGGTGTACGTACTGGACCCGATGCTCGCGACCGGCGGCACGCTCGTCGCGGCGATCCGGGAGCTGATCAAGCGCGGCGCGGACGACGTGACCGCCGTGGTGCTGCTCGCGGCGCCCGAGGGCGTCGAGGTGATGGAGCGCGAGCTGGCGGGCACGCCGGTGACGGTCGTGACGGCTGCGGTCGACGAGCGGCTCAACGAGAACGGCTACATCGTGCCCGGTCTGGGCGACGCGGGCGACCGGATGTACGGCACCGTCGACTAGCTAGGGATTGTCCTTGGACGGGAAGGGGGCCGGGTCTTCAGTCGGAGGCCCGGCCCGCTCCGTCAGCAGGAGGGCTTCACCGGGGTGCTCAGTGTGGCCAGCGCCTGGTCGGCGTCCTTCTGTACGTCCAGCGCCTTGAAGGCCGTGCCGATGATCAGGTCGACGTCCTTCGTCGTACGGGTGTCGGCCTTGGACGTGGCGCCCTTGAGCTGGGTCCCGAGGACGGTGAGGGCGCTGTCCGAGGCGGTCGTCGCCCCGAGCAGTATCCCGGCGCCCGGAACCTTCTTGTCGTACGTCTCGGGGGCGTTGCCCACCTTCCCGATGACGAAGCCGCGTTTTCTCAGCTCGTCGGCGGTGGTCTTGGCGAGTCCCTCCCGCGGGGTCGCGTTGTAGACGTTGACGGTGATCTGGCCGGGCCTGGGGAGGGCCCTGACAGGTGTGGTGGGGGTGGGGGACGGTGTGCAGCGGGGCGTGTCCCGGCCGCCGGCGGCCGTGCTCTTCGTGCTGCCGCCGGAGAAGACGTCGATGAGCTGGAGTGTTCCCCAGCCGGCCAGGCCGAGGGCGACGACGGCGGCGACGGCCGCGAGCACGATCCTGCGGCGGTGACGGGGGCGGCGCATACGGGGGTATTTGGAACCCGTGATGCGGTACTTTCCGCCCATGCCGGGGGGAGTGAGCATGCTCATGGGCGCAGCGTAGTGCGCGCCGTGAGCGTTTCCTACTAAATGATCAACCGTTTGGGCGGTTGGAGTGCGGGAATGGGCCCAAAAGGCTCAGCGCGGGCCACTGCGGGGGTGCGGGGACCCGGCCCCCGTCAGCCCGTGCCCAGCTCCAGTTCCAGCACGCGCGCGTGCAGCACCTGGCGCTGCTGGAGCGCGGCGCGGACGGCGCGGTGCAGCCCGTCCTCCAGATAGAGGTCGCCCTGCCACTTCACGACGTGCGCGAACAGGTCCCCGTAGAAGGTGGAGTCCTCGGCGAGCAGCGTCTCCAGGTCGAGCTGACCCTTCGTCGTCACGAGCTGATCGAGGCGGACCGGGCGCGGCGCGACATCCGCCCACTGCCGGGTGCTTTCCCGGCCGTGGTCGGGATACGGCCTCCCGTTACCGATGCGCTTGAAGATCACACGGAAAGCCTACCGGGCGAGCGGCTCCGGGCGCAGCCATGACGCAGGAGCGCAAAGGTCTCATTCGGTGACATAGGGGGAGCGAAGTGTGGGCGGGACGCGAACGAAGCGGGAACGGGGCGTGCCCGGGCGACCCCGGGGGCGCTACACCGGGGGCGTGCCCGGCGGGGACTGGCGGCGGGGGTGCGGTGGCGGGTGCGGGCCGGGGCTTGCGGAGAACGCCCCGGGGCTCGCGGAGAACGACGGGGCGACCGGGTGGGCGCCTCTGCCGTCGCGCGCCGGCACCTTCACTCTCACCCTGCGCGGCATGAGTCCGTAGATTCCCAGCGGCGGAAAGAGGTCGACCCGCCTCGGATAGTTTCCCTGCGCGCATTCGAGACAGAGAAGATCTCGTGCGCCGTCCGGTGTGGTGCGTACCGCCTCGACGCTGTTTTTCCAGCATGCCTCGCAGTACCAGCAATCCCTTTTCGACAGCAGCACGGTCGCTCTGGTCAACGGGTCACCTTTCCTCGGCGGATTTTCCTCGACGGAGTTCGTGAGTCGGCTCAGAGAGGGGCGATGAGGGCCGTGGGGTCGGTGAGAGGGGTGGGGCGAGTGGGGCGGATGGGAGAGGCCGAGGGGACACCGGGTGTGCGAAGGGGCGGGAGAGGCGCGAACGGGTCCGCCGTGACGGCGCCCAATTCCGGTGCGGGGATAGGGATTGAGTTCGAATCACTGCGCATTGTCGTCCTCGGGGCGGTGCAACTACATTGCGTGCTACTAGCGTTGCTCTGCGCCAGGTGCGTGCGCAACGCCCCGTGCGTGCCAGACGCGATCTGTCACCCGAGAAAGGAAGGCCCAATGGGGCGGCGCAATGCGGAAGGCGGGGAGAAGGCGGCCGGTACGGCGGCCGTATTCGGTGAAGTGCTGAAGCATTCACGGGACTCCATCGGCATCACCCAGGCCGGGCTCGCGGAGAGAGTGCCGTGCGACAGGTCGTTCGTAGCACGTGTGGAGGCCGGGACGCGCGTTCCCGACGACAAGTTCACCGACACGTGTGACGTGGTGCTGCGGACCGGCGGGATCCTGCGCAAGCTCTGGGAGAGGATCGACTGGTATCCGGAGGTGGAACACCCGGACTGGTTCAAGCGCCGTGCCGCCATGGACGCCCAGGCGGTCGCGCTGCGCGAGTACCAGAACCAGGTGATGCCGGGACTCCTGCAGACCGAGGACTACGCGCGCGACCTTTTCGCTCAGGTCGCCACCGGCGACGAATTGGAGGAGATGGTCCGCGCGCGCCTCAGCCGGCAGCACCGGTTCCTTTCGACCGGAGGACCGCTTCTCATTGCCGTCCTGGACGAAAGCTGTATCCGGAACGCCGTATTCAGTGATGCCGTCATGCGGAATCAGTGTGCGCATCTGCTGCGGGTGGGGAAGCTGCCCAACATTCGTGTGCAAGTCGTCCCGGCCAACTCCCGGGGCGTGGTGCGTCCCAGTACCTCCATGTCGCTCATCACCATGCCCGACGGCCAGTTGTGGGTGTACTCGGAATCCCTCGACCGCGGACACTTCAGCGATGATCCGGAAGTCACCGCCCGTCATGCGCAGTCCTATGATGTGCTCAGGGCGGATGCCCTATCCGCTTCCGAGTCTGCCGCGCTGATCCGTGACGCGATGGAAGGGTATGGCCACCATGAGGAACCGCGATGGGACGGCGGCGGCGTGGGTGGCGGCGGCGTGGGTCAAGAGCAGCTACAGCAGCAACAACGGCGGAAACTGCGTGGAAATAGGCCTCGGTATCCCCGGCTCCGTTCCCCTTCGTGACAGCAAGAGCACCGGAGGCCCCGTGCTGGTTTTTCGTACCGGAGCCTTCGACACCTTCCTTTCGGGCGTCAAGAGACCCCTCTCCTGACCGGACCCGCCCGGACTTAGCCCGCTTGACCTGCCTCTTCCCTCTTACCGGGCGTCCTGGCGTTTCGGCGAGGTGCTTCCGGCCGATTCCGCCGTAATCTCTGGCGGAATCTCCGACATCTCCGAATTCCTCAGGAATGCAGGAAAGGCAGGGTGTACGACTTGCTCAGCACCGAGTTCGTGACCGGCTCGCCCAACTGGCTCGACGTGGCCGCCCCCGACATCGACGCCTCGGCCGCCTTCTACACCGCCGTCTTCGGCTGGACCGTGCAGTCGGCCGGTCCGGACGCCGGGGGCTACGGGTTCTTCCAGAAGAACGGCAGGACGCTCGCGGCCATCGGGCCGCTCGGCGGGGACGGCGCCGAATCCGCCTGGTCCGTGTACTTCAACAGCCCGGACGCCGACTCCACCGCCCGCTCGGTCACCCAGCACGGCGGCGCCGTACGGGTCGCGCCGATGGACGTGATGGACGCCGGGCGCATGGCCTGCTTCACCGACCCCCAGGGCGCGGACTTCGCCGTCTGGCAGCCCGCCTCCGTACGCGGCCTCGAAACCACTTCCGAGCCCGGCACCCTCTGCTGGGCCGAACTGCACACCGGTGACGGCGCGGGCGCGCTCGCCTTCTACCGGGCCCTCTTCGGCTGGCGCTTCCAGGAGCTGCCGGCGCCCGGCATGACGTACACCGTGCTCTCCACCGGCGAGGGCGACCAGCAGGACGCCTCGTTCGGCGGGGTCGCCCCGGTCCAGGACGGCGAGGGGTCGCGCTGGCTGCCGTACTTCGCCGTCGACGACGCCGACGCGGTGGTCGCCGCGGTCCAGGGGAACGGCGGCTCCGTCGTCATGCCCGCGACGGACGCGCCGGACATCGGCCGCATGGCGCAGCTCGCCGACCCCTTCGGCGCGCGCTTCGCCGTCATCAGGCCTGCCCCGCCGCAGGAGTAGCCGTACGGACCGGGGCCGCGTGGCGGAAGCGGGCGGGGCGCGCGGGGGATGACGACTCCCCGCGCGCCCCGCTTCCGCTTCTGCCGCTCGTGTTACGAGGCGGGCGTGTGGCCCTTGTCGCGCACCGGGGCCGTCGTCTTCCCGGCCGAGGTGCCGGCGCCCGTCGGTGCCGCCTGGGCCGACTGCTGCGAGGCCGCCGGCTTCTTCAGCGAGCTGAGGTCGTGGGCGTAGGTGCCCACCGCGTTCGCGATCACGTCGACGTTGATGTCGAAGGCCCGCATGCTGATGTTCGAGAGGTCGTCGCAGGCCGCGTGGTAGCACGTGTCGTACGCCACCCCCGCCTCGCCCCGGTACCGCTTCGCCTGCTCCTCCGACTTGACGCCCTCCGCGCCGGTGAACGTGCCGCCCGAGGCGATGCCCGCGTCCATGAAGGGGCCGTAGTCGGAGCGGCCGTCGAAGTCCGTGCCCTCGTGCGAAACGTTTCTGCTGTCGAGGAAGTCGGTGATGCCCTTCTCGATCTGCGCCGAGCCCTCGGGGCCCGGGCCCGCGCCCTCGCCGTCCGAGTCGTCGCCGTCGTAGACGAACTGGGCGTAGTTCGGTGAGGCGATCATGTCGAAGTTCAGGTAGAGCGAGATGTCCGCGCGCTGCCGGTCGGTGAGCTTCCCGACGTACGACTCCGCGCCCAGCAAGCCCAGTTCCTCCGCCGACCACCACGCGAAGCGCACCTTGTTCGCCGGCTTGTCGTGCGTCTTGGCGAGCTTGAGCGCGACCTCCAGCAGCCCCGCCGAGCCCGAGCCGTTGTCGTTGATGCCGGGGCCCTCGGTGACCGAGTCGAGGTGGGCGCCGAGCATCACCGTACGGTCGGACCTGCCGCCCTTGGTCTCGGCGATCACGTTACGGGTGGTGCGCTCCTCCTGGAGCTGGCGCACGTCGAGCGAGACCGTCACGGGCCCGGCCGCAGCCTCGGCGGCCAGCGCCTCGCCCGCCTCCTGGGTGACGCCGCCGGTGGGGATCACACCGGCCTCCGGGCCGCCGAGCGTGCCGTTGAGCGCGCCTTCGGTGTTGTTGTAGATGATGGCGGCGACCGCCCCCGCCGCGCCCGCCTCCCGCTGCTTGTCGGCGAAGGCGCAGCCCCCGCGCTGGATGAGCGCGATCTTGCCGGTGTAGTCGGCCGAGGCGTAGTCGCCCGGCTCGCACCCGGTCGTGGCGTCGAGCGGTACGGCGGCCAGCTCGGCCCGCACGCCGCCCTCCGGGGTGGACTTCGTGTACGACATGGCGGTGATCGTGATGTCGCGCGGCGTCGGCGCGGTGACCGAGAGCTTCTCGGCGAGCGTCTCGATGTACGTGATGTCGAAGGTGTCGTACGAGACCTTGTAGCCGGCCTTCTTGAGCTGGCCGTACACATAGGCGGCGGAGGCCTCGTGGCCCGCGGTGCCGGCGGCGCGGTTGCCGTCCGACTCCTCGGCGATCTGCTGGAACTTCTCCAGATGGCGGTACGCGTCCTGCGCGGAGGCCGAACGCACCAGCTTCTTCGAGAGTTTCGCGGCGTTCCGCGCGGCTTCCTTCGCCGGGTCGTGCGCTCGTGCGGCGGCGGGGGAGGAGGCGGAGAGCAGAAGCGGGGCGGCGAGCGCGGTGGCGGCCGCCGCGGCCATGAGTCTGCGGGACGTTGCGTTCACAAGGGTCCTTCCGGTGCGAACGAATGTGAGCGAATGTCGGAGAAAAGTAGCTGGGGTCGCGCCGCCTGGGAACAGGTGTGGCACAGGTCACGGAACGTTTCGGTCGATCATGCGTGGAACGACCCCGTCCGGCGCCGCCGGGCGGCCCTCAGTGCTGCTTCGCCGCCTTCGCCGCCCGCTTGGCCTCCTGCTTGAACGCCCGTACCTTCGCGAGCGATTCGGGGCCCGTGATGTCCGCGGCCGAGCGGTACGACCCCTCGTCGCCGTACGCGCCCGCCGCCGCGCGCCAGCCCTCGGGCCGTACCCCGAACTGCTTGCCCAGCAGCGCCAGAAAGATCTGGGACTTCTGCTTCCCGAAGCCGGGCAGTTCGTTCAGCCGGTCCCGTACCTCGGCGCCGGTGGTGATGTCGCGCCAGATCGCCGTGGGGTCGCCGTCGTACCGCTCGACCAGGTACTGGCAGAGCTGCTGGACGCGCCGGGCCATCGACCCCGGGTAGCGGTGCACGGCGGGCTTGTCGGAGAGCAGGGCGGTGAAGGCGTCGGGGTCGTACGCGGCGATCTCGCGCGCGTCGAGATCGTCGCCGCCCATGCGGACGGCGATGGTGTAGGGGCCCGAGAACGCCCACTCCATGGGGACCTGCTGGTCGAGCAACATGCCGACCAGGGCGGCCAGGGGGCTGCGGCCGAGCAGTTCGTCGGCCTCGGGCTGCTGTGCGAGCCGGATCGTGGTGCTCATGGGGCGATGATCGCCCGGGGCGGAGGGGAGGGGCGGACAACACGCACTGACAATGCGCTCATATGACTATTTTGTGGTCCGTATGGGGGAGTGGGGCGAGGGGTAGATCGCGGTGCAGGTAATTCGCCGTCGCATCCGTGAAAGGCCGCCCGCTCGTGACGCACCCCTTTGAACTGCCGGATTTCTACCTGGCCCATCCGGCCCGCCTCAATCCGCACCTGGAAGAGGCCAGGGCGCACTCCAAGAAGTGGGCCAGGACGATGGGGATGCTGGAGGGCTCGGGAGTCTGGGAGGAGCGCGACCTCGACTCCCACGACTACGCGCTGCTCTGCGCGTACACCCATCCCGACTGCGACGGACCGGTGTTGTCGCTGGTCACCGACTGGTACGTGTGGGTCTTCTTCTTCGACGACCACTTCCTGGAGGTCTACAAACGCCCGCAGGACCGGGCGGGCGGCAAGGCGTATCTCGAACGGCTCGCGGCCTTCATGCCGATGGACCTGGCGGCCGGTTTCCCCGAGCCCGCCAACCCCGTCGAGGCGGGCCTCGCCGACCTGTGGGCGCGTACGGTCCCGAGCATGTCCCTGGCGTGGCGCCGGAGGTTCGCCGAGTCGACGGAGAACCTGCTCAACGAGTCCGACTGGGAACTGGCGAACATCGACGCGGAGCGCGTCGCGAACCCCGTCGAGTACATCGAGATGCGCCGCAAGGTGGGCGGGGCGCCCTGGTCGGCGGGGCTCGTCGAGTACGCGGCCGGGGCCGAAGTGCCCGACGCCGTCGCGGACTCCCGGCCGCTGCGGGTACTGAAGGAGGCGTTCTCGGACGCGGTGCATCTGCGCAACGACCTCTTCTCGTACGAGCGGGAGATCGAGGAGGAGGGCGAGCTGAGCAACGGCGTGCTCGTCCTGGAGACCTTCCTCGGCTGTACGACGCAGGAGGCGGCCGACGCGGTCAACGACCTGCTGACCTCCCGGATCCAGCAGTTCGAGAACACGGCGCTGACCGAACTGGCGCCGCTCTTCGCGGAGCGGGGGCTCGGCCCGCGGGAGTGCGCCGACACGCTCGCCTATGTGAAGGGCCTCCAGGACTGGCAGTCGGGCGGCCACGAATGGCACCTGCGCTCCAGCCGCTACATGAACGGGGCGGGTGAGTCGGGGGCGGGCGAGTCCGGGACGGGCGGCTCGGGGAAGGACGGGGACCAGGCGGGCGCCGGGGGCGGGTGGCCCGGGTTCTCCATGACGCCCGTCGGGCTCGGCACGGCCGCCGCCGACCTCACGCGCGCCATGGGGCTGGGCACGGTCACCCCGCGCAGCGTCGGTGTGGGCGCGGCGGCGCGGGTGCGCAGCCACAGCCATGTGCCGTTCCGGCGTGTCGGGCCCTCCGTGCTGCCCGACTTCGAGATGCCGTACGCGCTCTCCCTCAGCCCGCATCTCGACCGCTCACGCGCGCACACGGTCGAGTGGGCCCACCGGATGGGACTCCTCGCGGCCCAGCCGGGGCTGCCGGGATCGGGCATCTGGGACGAGGAGCGGCTGCGCCGGATCGATCTGCCGCTCTGCTCGGCCGGCATCCAGCCGGACGCCACCCCGGAGGGGCTCGACCTGACCTCGGACTGGCTGACCTGGGGGACGTACGGGGACGACTACTACCCGGTGGTCTACGGCGCCGCGCGCGATGTCGCGGGCGCGAAGGCGTGCAACGAGCGGCTGGCCCTCTTCATGCCGACCGGGACGGGACCGACGCCGCCGCCGGCCACGGCGCTGGAGCGCGGGCTGGCCGATCTGTGGGTCCGTACGGCCGGTCCGATGGCGGAGCCCGCGCGGCGCGCGTTGCGCACGGCGGTCGAGGACATGACGGCGTCCTGGGTGTGGGAGCTGACGAACCAGGCGCAGAACCGTATCCCCGACCCCGTCGACTACCTGGAGATGCGTCGGGCGACCTTCGGCTCGGACCTGACGATGGCCCTGGCGCGGCTGGGCCACGGCCGCGAGCTGCCGCCGGAGGTTCGCCGGTCGGGGCCGATGAGGTCCCTGGAGAAGGCGGCGCAGGACTACGCGTGCCTGCTCAACGACGTCTTCTCGTACCAGAAGGAGATCGAGTTCGAGGGCGAGACGCACAATGCCCTGCTGGTGGTGCAGAACTTCTTCAACTGCGACTGTCCGGCGGCCTTGACCGTCGTGGACGACCTGATGAAGTCCCGTATGCGCCAGTTCCAGCACGTCGTCGCGGAGGAACTTCCGGTGCTGTACGACGACTTGGAACTGGACGCCGAGACGCGGCGGGCGGTGGACGGCCGGGTGCGGGAGTTGGAGAACTGGCTGGCGGGGATCCTCAACTGGCACCACGGGTGCAGGCGTTACAAGGAGCACGAGATCCTTGAGGACCGGAGCCGTACGGGCCGTTGGGCGCCCCCGGCCCCCACGGGCATCGGTGTCTCGGCGGCGCGCATCCACTTCCCGGGGTGGTCCGCGACCGGCGGGTCCGCGTTCTCCGCGCTGGGCGGGTCCGCGCCCTCGGCGCGCTCCTTCGCTGTCCCCCGAATGGCCCAGTAACCCCCTTGCCGGGCAGGGCGTTTGACATCCGGTCGAAGTGGTCGATCGTGATCGTGAACCGGATGGGGGCCGTGAGTGGCGAGCGGGCAGGCCCGGAGTCGGTGGGACTCGCGGGTCGTGCGGGGTGTGAGGGATACACGGGATGCGCGGGGTACGCGGGGTGTGCCGGGTGCGCGGGCGGCGGTGCTGGAGGCCGTCGCCGGATGGGTCCCGGGCGAGCCGGTCCGTAACGAGGCGCTGCCCGCCGCGTGGGGCGTGGACGACGAGTGGATCCGCAGGCGTACGGGCATCGCGGCCCGCCACCGCGCCGGGCCCGGGATGGCGACGGGGGATCTCGCGTACGAGGCGGCCCGGCTGCTGATCGGCGACGGGGGCCGGGGGCACGGGGGTTCCGGCGGATCCGGCGGAACCGGGGCGCACCGGGGCGGTTGCCGGGGCGGGGTGTGCGGGGCGGCGGTGGACCGGGCCGTGGACGGGGTCGATGTCGTGGACGCCGTCGTGCTGGCCACGGCCACCCCCGACCATCCCTGCCCCGCGACGGCGCCCGAACTCGCGGCGCGGCTGGGGCTCGGCGCGGTGCCCGCGTTCGATCTGGGCGCCGTGTGCAGCGGGTTCGTCTACGGCCTCGCCGTCTGCCACGGCCTGGTGGTGTCCGGGCTCTACGACCGGGTGCTGCTGGTGGGCGCCGATGTGTACTCGACCTGGCTGGACCCCCGGGACCGGGCGGCGGGCGTGGTGTTCGGGGACGGCGCGGGGGCGGCGCTGATCGGCGCGGGCAGAACCGGTTCGCCTGGTGAGCTGCTCGGCTTCGACCTGGGCAGCGACGGCTCGGGACGGGAACTGATCACCGTGGCGGGGGGCGGCTCGCGGGCCCGCTCCCAGGCGGCCGGCTCCGGCGGGCCCGGCGCTCCGGTCGCGGGGGGTGACGAGTTCTTCCGGATGCGGGGCCGGGCCGTCTACCAGCACGCGGTGGAGCGGATGACCGGTTCCTGCCGCGCCCTGCTGGGCACCGTGGGCTGGGATCCGGCCCAGGTGGACCACTTCGTACCGCACCAGGCCAACGCCCGCATCCTGCGGGCCGTCGCCGAACGGGTGGGCATCGGCGCGGACCGCTGTGTCACCCACCTCGATCGCGTCGGCAACACCGGCGCGGCCTCCATCCCCCTGGCCCTGGCGGACGCGGCGGCGCAGGGGCGTTTCCGCGCGGGCGACCGCGTGCTGCTCACCGCTTTCGGCGGCGGCCTCACCTGGGGGACGGCGGCCCTGAGCTGGCCCGGAACCGTACGGGCCGCGCCTTTCGACGACGGAAAGTACGCACCATGGGAAGGAACGCATCATGACGGGGACGGCTGAGCGGGTGGCGCGGGCCGGGGTGGCGGTGACCGGGCTCGGGGTGGTGACACCGGCGGGCGTCGGCGAGCCGGCCTTCTGGGCGGGGCTGTGCGCGGGCCGGTCCGTCGCCCGGCGGCGGCCCGAACTGGCGGGGATGCCGGTCGACTTCGTGTGCGCGATCGGCGACCCGTCGGAGCGGGGGCCTGAGGGAGAACCTGAACGGGGCGGGGACGGCGGCGACTTAGGGGCTGCCGCGAACGGAGCCCCGAACGGAGCCCCGAGCGGAAGGGCGAGCGGAAGGGCGTACGGCACCGCGAGCGGGACGGCGTACGGCACCGCTGACGGCACCGCGCGGGACCCGGCGCCCGGCGCGGCGCGTGACGCCGCGTACAGCGTGCTCGACGTGGACGCGGCGGTGGGCGGACGCTCCGTGTGGCGCATGGCGCGGTTCGTGAAGCTGGCCCTGATCGCCGCGCGGCAGGCGGTCGCGGACGCCGGTCTCGACCCCGTGACCTGGGACGGCGCCCGGGTGGGGGTGGTCCTCGGCGTCGGGGTGGGCGGTGTCTCCGTACTCGCCGACAACGCGCTCAAGCTCCAGGCGCACGGGCCGGAGTCCGTCTCGCCCCTGCTGGTGCCGATGATGATCCCGAACGCGGCGGCCGGCGAGGTCGCCATCGCGCTCAAGGCCAGGGGGCCCAGCCTGGCCCCGGTGACCGCCTGCGCGTCCGGGGCGACCGCGCTCGTCGTCGCGCGGGACCTGCTGCTCGGCGGGGAGTGCGACGTGGTGGTCGCCGGGGGCGCCGAGTCCGTACTGACCCCGCTGGTGGTGACGGCGTTCGCGCGGATGGGCGCGCTGTCGACCCGTACGGACGACCCGGCCGGGGCGTCACGGCCGTTCGCCGCCGACCGGGACGGGTTCGTCATCGGGGAGGGCGCGGGGATGCTCGTACTGGAACGGGAGGCGGACGCGCGCGCCCGGGGCCGGGTGCCGCGCGCGCTGCTGGCCGGCGCGGGCGCGAGCACGGACGCGCACCATCCGACGGCGCCCGCGCCGGGTGGCCGGATCGCGCAGGTGGCGGTGGAGACGGCGCTGCGGGAGGCGGGGTGGAGCGCGTACGACGTCGAGCACGTCAACGCGCACGGCACCTCCACGCCGCTCAACGACGCCATGGAGGCCGCGCTGATCGAGCGCGTCTTCCCGCACGGGCCGCCGGTCACGGCGGCGAAGGGTGTGGTGGGGCACACACTGGCGGCGGCGGGGGCGATCGAGGCGGTGGCGACCGTCCTGACGCTCGAACACGGACTCATCCCGCCGATCGCCAACCTGGACGCCCCGGCGGTCGAGTTCGACCTCGACTGCGTGACGAAGCAGGTGCGGCGCCAGCGGGTGCGGAGCGCGGTCAGCCACAGTTTCGGCTTCGGCGGGCACAACGTCGCACTGGCGTTCGGGAGGGTCTGACGGGGTGCGGAACGTGCTGGTGACGGGCGCGCGGGACGGATCGGCCGAACGAATGTCTTGTGGTCCTGGGTGCGGGAAATTCGTTTCTTCATCAACCGTCGCTCGTTCTTCTCAGGTGAGCGTAATGATCAACAGCGGTGCCGTGGACGCCGGGAAGGCGATGGCGAGGCAGCTGACGCGGGTGCTGTACGGGGACGATTTCGAGCGGGAGCACGGACCGTGGCGCCGGTTCGCCGCCGACGGACTGTTCCGCGACCGCCCGGACGCGACGGACGCCGAGCGGCTGTCCCTCGCGTACGACCGGCTGCGGGCCGTGAACGCGGCGATCGACAGCCCGGCGGGGCTCGCCGCCGACCCGCGCGGGGTCGCGGCGCTGCACGAGTGGCTGGGGCCGATCGACCCGTCCTTCACGACCGTGGCCGGCATCCACTACAACCTCTTCCTCGGCAGCCTGCTCGACCACGACACCGCCGCCGACGGCGACCCCGGGGCCGTGGAGCGCGATCTGACGGACTTCCTGACGCTGCGCCGGATCGGCACCTTCCTCTGTACGGAGGTGGCGCACGGCAACGACGCGGTCGCCCTGGAGACGACGGCCACGTACGACCGCGCCAGGGACGGCTTCGTCCTGCACACACCGCACGCGGGCGCGCAGAAGTTCATGCCCAACACCAGTACCACGGGCGGCGCGAAGAGCGGGGTGGTGGCCGCGCGGCTGCTCGTGGACGGGGCCGACCACGGCGTCTTCCTCTTCCTGGCGCCGCTGACGGACGGCTCCCGGACGCTCCCGGGGGTCCGGGTGCGGCTGCTGTCCGAGCGGTTCGGCAGCCCGCTGGACCACTGTGTGACCTCGTTCGACCGGGTCTTCGTGGGGCGGGAAGCGCTGCTGGGCGGCGTACGGGGGCGGCTCGGCCGGGTGGACGGGGACGGCGCGTTCAGCAGCGCGGAGAACAACCGGAGACGCCGCTTCCTGGCCTCGATCGGCCGGGTCACGGCGGGGAAGCTGTCGATGAGCGCGGGCGCCCTCGGCGGCGCGCGCGTCGCGCTGGCGCTCGCCGTACGGTACGGCGGGCACCGGATGATCTCGGGGCCCCGGGCGGTGGAACGGGTGCCGGTCTTCGCGCACCGCAGCCACCACGGGCCGCTGGCCGGGGGCCTGGCGACGCTCTTCGCGATGACACTGCTGCACCGTACGGCGGTCGACGCGTGGGAGACGCGCACCGAGGCGAACCGGGGCGAGACCGAGCGGCTGGTGGCGGTCGCCAAGGGGTGGATCACCTGGCGGGCCCGCGAGATCATCGTGGAGTGCCGTGAACGGTGCGGCGCCCAGGGGCTGTTGGAACACAACGGCATGACCGAGCTGCTCGCGAACATCGAGGGCGCGATCACGGCGGAGGGCGACAACACCGCGATCTACGCGAAGGCGGCGGCGGAGCTGCTCTTCTCGGCGAGGGCCCCGGAGCGGGTGACCGGAGCGGCGCGGCCGGGCACGGACGAGCCGGGGCCGACGCCGGCCCCCGGACATACGGACGGTGTCTCCCCGGAGTGGTACGACACGGGCCATCTGGGTGATCTCCTGGTGGCCGTCGAGCAGTTGTGGCTCGACCGCGCCCGCCGCC
This sequence comes from Streptomyces sp. NPDC056987, assembly GCF_042673865.1. Taxonomy (NCBI): domain Bacteria; kingdom Bacillati; phylum Actinomycetota; class Actinomycetes; order Kitasatosporales; family Streptomycetaceae; genus Streptomyces; species Streptomyces sp. NPDC056987. The sequence goes on along the minus strand of NZ_JBHURV010000012.1, from coordinate 8,603 downwards.
GGATGGCCCGCGCACCGCAGGGCGACCCCCTCTCCCGCTGGAACGCGGCGTCCGGCGCTGCGCTCCGCGCGGTGGAGGCGCACGCGTACAGGCGGGCGGCCGAGGCGTACGCGGCGGCGGAGCGGCGGCTGCGCGAACTGGAGCCGGAGCCGGAGCTGGAGCTGGTGCCTGGGCTGGAGCCGGAGCTGGAGCTGGAGCTGGTGCCTGGGCTGGAGCTGGGGGCCGAGCCGGGCTCCGGGGCCGGGTCCGGCGACGGTTGCGGGGCCGGCGACGGTTGCGGGGCCGGCTCGGCGCTCGGGACGCTGCGGTCGCTGCACCGGCTCTTCGCGCTCCAGTGGATCGACCGGAACAGCGGTGACCTGCTGGCCCACGCCCTGCTGACACCCCGTCTCGTCGACGAACTCCCGGAGGCGATCGAGCGGCTCATCGCCGAGCTGGCCACGTACGCGCCCACCCTGGTCGAATCCTTCGCGCTGCCCGAGGAGATGCTCGCGGACCGGCCCATCTCCGGCGCCGGGTACACCGACGCGTACGACGACCCGGAGGGCGGGTGGGCCGTACCGGAGACGCCCCCACGGTGCGCCGGGTGCCGTCGGATGCCGCCTTCCGTACCGCCCTTATCAGATCGGTTTCGTGTTGTCCATCGGCTTTTGAGGTTTATCAACACTTTGAGAAACTTGCCGCACTAGGCCCCTTGAGTACTTTGAGTACCTTTTGAAAGGACATGCCATGAATGCGACCCGTCCTGCCGCCAGTCCTGCAACCGGCCACGCAACCGGCCATGCGGTCGGCCACGCGACCAGCCACGCGACCTGTCAGGTGATCCGCCCGGTGACCCGTTCCGCGATCGCGATCCACCCGAAGATCACGGAGGTCCTCTCCGAGACCTTCAAGGTGCCGGCCGTCGAGATCCACCCCGAAGCCACCATGGACAGCCTGGAGATGGACTCTCTCGCGGTCGCCGAGTTCGCCGTCATCATCAAGGAGAGGCTCGGCGTCGTCGCCGATTCGGAGACGCTGCTCAAGGGCGCCACGCTCGCCGAGATCACCGCGTTCCTCGACAAGGCGGCCGTGGGCGTCGGCCGATGACCGGTGGTGCCGGGGCCCGTCCCGCCGTCGCCGTGACCGGGCTGGGGATGATGACCCCGGCCGGGAACGACACGGAGTCCACCTGGAACGGGGTGTGCGCGGGCGTCTCCCCCGCCCGTACCGTCCCCGGGCTGAGCGGGTGCGTCGTCGACTTCGCCTGTACGGTCGACGGCATCGACCTGGACGCCGCGATCGGCGGGCGGACGGCCTTCCGGATGGGCCGGCACGTGAAGTTCGCGCTGCTCGCCGCGCGTGAGGCGGTCGCCGACGCCGGGCTCGACCCGCGGAGCTGGGACGGAACCCGGGTCGCCGTCGTCGTCGGGACGAGCAGCGGCGGCTCCGCGAGCGTGACGGAGCAGGCCCTCGCGCTCGACCGGCGCGGGGCCGAGGCCATCTCGGCGACGGGCACGCTGCTGACCATCCCCAACATGGCGGCGGCCGAGATCGCCATCAAGATGCGGGCCACCGGCCCCAGCATGGCGCCCTGCACGGCCTGTTCCTCCGGGGTGACGGCCCTCTCCGTGGCGCGCGACCTGCTCACCACCGGACAGTGCGACATCGCGGTGGCGGGGGCCACGGAGGCCACCGTCTTCCCGCTCGCCATGATCGGGTTCGCCCGGTCGGGCGCCGCCGCGCTCGCCGGACCAGGCGACGACCCGGCGCTGCTCTGCCGCCCCTTCGCGGCCGACCGCGCCGGGCTGGTGATGGGCGAGGGCGCCGCGATCATGGTGCTGGAACGGGAGCGGGACGCGCGGGCCCGCGGTGCCCGGCCGCGCGCGCTGCTGGCGGGCGCCGGCGCCACGACCGACGCCCACCACCCGACGAGCCCGCACCCCTCGGGCGCCGTGGCACAGCGGGCCGTCGAGGTGGCGCTGCGCGACGCGGGGTGGCACGCGGGGGACGTCGAGCACGTCAACGCGCACGGCACGTCGACGCCGCTGGGCGACGCGACCGAGGCGGCGCTGATCAGCCGGGTCTATCCGCACCGGCCGCCGGTCACCGCGCCCAAGGGCGTGCTGGGGCACTGCATGGGGGCGGCCGGGGCGATGGAGGCGGCGCTGACCGTGCTCACCATCGAGCACGGGGTCGTACCGCCGATCGCCAACCTGGACGCGCCCGCCGTCGAGTTCGACCTCGACTGCGTGACCAAACAGCCACTGCGGCAGCGGATCGACCGGGCGGTCAGCCACTCGTTCGGCTTCGGCGGCCACAACGCGGTGCTGGCACTGGAACGTGCCTGAACACCGCTGTCACTCTCCGCGGCCCGTAGGCCCCCACTCCTGTCCCCACGCCCTGTTCCTGCCCCTGTTCGGAGGCCCATCCATGCGCAGGCGCCCGCCCCTCCGGGGGCGTACCGTCGTCATCACCGGAGCCGCCCGCGGCGTCGGCGCCCAGCTCGCCCGTACCGTCTCCGCGCGCGGCGCCCGGGTCGCCCTCCTCGGCCTGGGCGAGGCCGAACTGGCCGGTGTGGCGGGCGAACTGGCCGGTGAGGCGGCGTACTGGAAGGTCGACGTCACCGACGAGGACATGCTGCACCGTACGGCCCGCTCCGTCGAGGCGTGCTTCGGCACGGTCGACGTCGTCGTCGCCAACGCGGGCGTCGGGACGGGCGGCCTCTTCCGGCACGCCGACCCCGACGTGTGGCGGCGCGTTGTCGAGGTCAACCTGTTCGGCAGTGTGCACACCGCCCGCGCCTTCCTGCCCGCGCTGATCCGGTCCCGCGGCTACTACCTCCAGATCGCCTCCCTCGCCGCCCTCGCGCCCACGCCGGTCCTGTCGGCCTACTGCGCCTCGAAATCCGGGGTGGAGGCCTTCGCGCACAGCCTCCGGGCCGAACTCGCCCACCACGGCGCGCGAACGGGGGTCGCCTATCTGAGCTGGACGGACACGGACATGGTGCGGGCCGCCGAACAGGCCGATCAGGTGGGCGAGTTGCGCAGATCCCTGCCCTGGCCCACGCGCCGCGTCAACCCCCTGGTCCCGGCGGTGGACCGCCTCGCGACCGGCATCGAGCGCCGGGCGCGGTACGTCTACGCCCAACCATGGCTGCGCGCGGCCCAGTTCGCGCGCGGCGCCTTCCCGGGCACGACGGCCCGCCACGCCCACGGCGCGGTGAGCACACTGGAGGCACGGGCTTCGCATACGAGGCACCTCGACGCTCATCCCTGCAAAGCGCTATCAAGCAGGTACTTCGGACGCTAAGGTTCACTTCCCGTGCCGCACTTGTAGCGGCGTGTCACATGAGTGAGATGCGACGGGCCGCCCGTTCGGGGCGCGGCGGTCCCGCAGTGGGGGGTGGGTGCGGCGATGCACGAGATGACCAAGGGGGCCAATGTCGGGCTGGCGTCCCTGAGCGAGGACGCCACCACGGTGCGGGTGGGGCTGAGTTGGAGCAGTGAGACGGGCGACGGCGACGCGGATGTCTCCGTACTGCTCCTGGGGGACCGGGGAAAGGTCCGCAGCGACGCCGACTTCTTCTTCTACAACAACCCGGTGGCGGACGACGGAAGTGTGCAACTGCTCGGCAAGGCGCCGACGGACAGTGGCAGCGAGGACCGGATCAGTGTCGATCTGTCGGTCGTCCCGGCGGACGTGACACGGATCGTCGTGGCGGCCAGCCGGGACGAGGGCCAGCGCTTCGGGGACCTCAACGGACTGCGGCTGACGGTCGCCGACCAGGGCGGCGAGGGGCTGCTCGGGTTCTCCATCGATGACGCGGGGGCCGAAGGCGCCTTCGTCTTCGGGGAGTTCTACCGGCGGGGCGGTGCGTGGAAGTTCCGGGCCGTCGGGCAGGGGTACGAGACGGGGCTGGCCGGGCTGGCGACGGACTTCGGCATCGACGTCGACGATGCGGCGGACGCCGAGGAGGCCGGGGAGGTCACCGGGGCGGTGGAGGCGGTGGAGGCCACGGAGGACACCCCGGTGGGCGCCGCTTCCCTGGGTCCTGCGGGCTCCCCGGGCGGAACCGGCGCCGGGACGCCGACGGGCCCGGCCGGCCCGAGCGCCCGGAACGGCCCGGCCGGCCCGAGCGCCCCGAACGGTCCGGGGGGTGTGGCCGTTCCCACCCTCGTGCTGCCTGCCCAGGCCGCCGCCGCGCCCGCGCGACAGGCCGCTCCGGCCGCGCGCCGGCCCCGTACCGTACGGAAGAAGGTGACCCTGCCCAAGGTCGTCAGGAAGTCCCTCGCGGAGAACGACTCCTGGCGCTCCGCGCGGCTCTTCCCGGTGCCCTCGCTCAAGAGCGACCGCGAGCGCGAGACCCGCGCGACCTCCGTGCTGCTGTCGGTGATGGCACAGGTCCCCGAGTTCGGACGGCGGCTCACCGCCGGGTTCGGGGCGCCCGCCGGGCGGATGGAGACGTTCACCGAGGTCTCCCTCCCGTACGGTGACGCCCAGCGCGGCTCCACCCGCAAGCGCCCCGACGGGGTGATCCGGGTCGAGCGGGCGGGCAAACTGTGGACGGCCCTGGTCGAGACGAAGACGAACGGCAACCCGCTCAAGGCGCAGCAGGTGCAGGACTATCTGGACATAGCGGCCAGACGCGGGTACGAAGCGGTGATCACGCTGGGCAACGACGTCGCCCTGGAGGGCAGCCCGCTGGTCGACGTCAAGATCGACGGCAGGCGCAAGCACAAGGTCGTGCTGTGGCACCTGTCCTGGGCGGAGGTGGCCCACCAGGCGCAGTTGCTCATCCGTCACGAGGGGGTCGGGAACGCGGCGCACGCCTGGCTGCTCCAGGAACTGCTGCACTACCTCCAGCACGAGAACTCCGGCTGCCACGGCTTCCAGAACATGGGGCCGTCCTGGGTCCCGGTCCGCAAGGCCATCGACGACGAGACGCTGTGCCAGGGCGACGCGCGCGCCGTCGACGTCGTGGAGAGCTGGGAGCGGCTGGTCCGCCAGGTCTGTCTGCGGCTCGGCGGTGAGCTGGGCCAGAAGGTACTGCCCGTGCAGCGGGTACGGCGCGCGGCCGATCCGGCAGCCCGGCGCGGTGCGCTCGCGGATCTGCTCTGCCGTGAGGGGCGGCTCCAGGCGGAGCTGCGGATCGAGGGCCTCCAGGGGATCCTCGCGCTCACCGCGGATCTGCGCACCGGCAGGCTCCGTACCTCCGTCGACGTCCCGGCGCCCGACCAGGGGTACCCGCTCACCTGGGCGAAGCGGCTGATCCGGCAGCTCTACGAGGCACCGGCCGACCTGCATGTCCAGACGCTGCTGGCGGAGCACGGCGACGGGCCGCGCGGCACGCTGGAGCGGCTGCGCCCCGAGCCGGCGGATCTGCTGCCGAAGGGCGGCGGCGAGATCACCGGTTTCCGGCTCTCTCTGTTCAAGAGCATGGGCGCCACGCGCGGCAGCGCCGAGTCCGGCTTCATCCGGAGTGTGGACGATGCGGTGGACCGCTTCTGGGGGAGTGTCGTCACGCCCCTGGAGCGGCGGCTGGCTCCGGTACGTCCGGCTTCGCAGTCGCAGTCGCAGTCGGCTCCGACTCCGTCCCAGAGCCACGCGGCGGTGGGGCCGGGCTGAGCGGTGCCATCGCGACGTCGGAATGCCGCCGGATTCCTCTCCGGCGGCGCGGAAGCATCGTCGTGCAGGTGAAGCCGACAGAGAAGCGAGGCGAGGCCAAGAGGCGAGCAGTACCCGCTTGCGTAGGAGCTTGAAGCCGGCGCGTCCGCACATCTGCCGGGCCGGCTTCCGACTCCTTCGGAAACGAGTCCTGCGGAACGCGGCTCGGGGTTCAGTAGCGGAACCCCGGCCAGTGCGGGTCCTCCCAGCGGTCGGTGCAGGTGAGGCCGAGCAGCCGTATCCGGTGGAGCAGTTCTTCGGAAGCGCCGTGGGCCTGCAGTCGAGCGGGGGCATGGAGCAGCAGCCAGGCTGTCAGCCCGGTGCGCATGTCGTCCTCGTCGTGCCAGGTGTCCCAGGGGAGGTAATCCCCAAGCAGTTTGCACTCCCAGTGGGTCACTGCCTCCGCCAGGTGTTGGTCAGCCGTGGGGTGAGTCCGGGTTTCCCAGGCGATGAGCCACGGACCGAGCGTGGCGGAGGCTTCGGCGTTCAGGGCGAGGACTTCGTACGGCGGCACGGTGGGGTCCGGATCGGTGAGGACGTGGGCCCACCACGCGTGCAGGAATTCTTCCACTGCTGCGGCCTGCTCGGTGGGCCACTGCTGCCACTTGGCGCGGTGGAAGGTGCGTCCGACTTCCTCCATACCAAAATGAGGCGCGATGAGGCCGCGGGTGAGAGCCGTGGCGAACTGGGGCAGGATCCGGCGCAGCACGGAAGCCTTGTAGGTCCAGTCGGTCGCCTGCCAGGTGCGACGCAGAAGGTCGGGGTCGAGTTCCGTATCCGGCGTCTTCAGCAGCGCCAGGTCTTCCGCGCTTCCCCAGTGACATTCACAGTTGACTTCATCGGGGTGGGCGGACATCCCGCGAAAGACAGCGCTCAGGCCGTCCAGGGCGCTGTCGAGGCGAAGCCGTGCGGGTGTCCTGTCGCGGTTCTTCATGGCGTTCACCTTTGGGACTCCAGGAGACCGCGGCCACCCGAAGACCGCTAATCTACCGGGTCCGCCCCCACAGCCGACACCAAGAGCCAGGCCGCCGATCCATGGAACAAGCGTGGCGCCCTGTCGGTGACGGTCGGGATCGGTAGATCCTCTTCGTCTTTTGTCGAGTTCTGGGTCGTTACCCGTCGGTACTGGCTCGCGCCCGCGAAGTCTCGTGGGGCGGAATGGGCCGGGCGGAAATATGATGAATGCGGTGTTCCGGACGGGCCCGGCCGCTGGGTGGTGGGTGCCCGCTCGGGTCGCCGTGCGTACGCCGCCCCGAGGAAAACCCGGGGCGGTCCATGACACACGGTCCATGACGGACGTACCTCGGAGCGGTGGATGAGCCGGCGTCGTCCCACACGGTCCACCCCGTCCGCCCCGGCCACCAGCGCCGACGACCTGCTGACCACCCTCGGTCGGCTCACCGCCCAGGCGCGCCGGGGCGCGGAGCTCCAGCATGCCCGGGTGGAGCTGGCCGAGGCGTTGCAGCGGGAGATGCTGCCGGCCGTGCTGCCCGCGCTCCCCGGGCTGCGTACGGCGGCCCGGTACGCACCCGCGCGGACCGGGCTCGACATCGGCGGGGACTGGTACGACGGCTTCACCCTGCCCGACGGAGCGCTCGCGTTCTGCGTCGGGGACGTGCAGGGCCACGATGTCGAGGCCGCCGCGATGATGGGGCAGGTACGGATCGGGCTGCGGGCGGTGGCCGCGACGGCGACGGACCCCGGCCAGGTGCTGAGCCGGGCCAACGACCTGCTGCTCTCCGTGGGCTCCAGCCTCTTCGCCACCTGCTCCTTCCTCCGCTTCGACCCGGTCACCTGGGAGCTGCAGAGCGCCCGCGCGGGCCATGTCGCCTCGGTGTGGGCCACGGCCGGCGGCCGGTGGGGCATCGCGGAGGACGCGGGCGGGCTGCCGCTGGGCATCCAGCCGGGCGAGGTGTATCCGGTGACCCGGCGCAACCTCGCCGAGGCGGGCGCCTTCGTGCTGCTGACCGACGGGGTGGTGGAGGGTCCGTCGTTCCCGATCGACAAGGGGCTGGCGACGGCGGCGGAGGTGCTGGTCACGGGCGTGTGCGGGGGGACGGCTCCGGAGGAGCTGGCGGCCGGGGTGATGAAGGTGGCCGAGCTGACGGGCCACTCGGACGACGCCGCCGTACTGGTCCTGAGCCACGACGCGGGACCCGCCGAGGCCGTCGTACGGGCCCGGGGCGGCGCACGCCGGGTCGCGCGACTGACCGTACGGCCGCCCGGGTGAGTCCGCCCCGCTCGCCGTACGGTGACACGGTGTGACCGCTTCGGTGGCGCATCAGCGTGTCACGGCCGATCTGGGCGGAGCACGGCGGAGGGCACGGTCTGATGGCCGGTGTGGTGCGTACCGAAGAATTCCGCCGTCTCCGCCGTCTCCGCCGTCTCAGCCGTTTCCGTCGTCCTCTCGTTCGCGTTCTCCCGGCTCTCGGGGTCGCCGCCGCCTACTACGCCGTCGCGCAGCTCGGGCTGGCGAGAGGGGTGGACGTCAAAGGCGTGGTTGTCACGCCGCTGTGGCCGCCGACGGGCGTCGCCCTGGGCTCCCTGCTCTGGCTGGGCCTCGGCATCTGGCCGGGGATCTCGCTCGGCGTCCTGCTGACCATCGTCAGCATCGCCGGGTTCCGGCCCTCCGACATCGTGATCGTCGCGGGGAACACGGTGGGCCCGGTCTGCGCGTATCTGATGCTCCGCCGGGTCGGCTTCCGCCTCGAACTGGACCGGCTGCGGGACGGGGTGGCGCTGGTGTTCATCGGCGCGCTGGGCGGGATGCTGATCAGCGCGACCATCGGTACGGGCGTACTGGTGCTCAGCGACCGGCTGCCGAAGCACGGGTTCTGGCCCACCTGGACGGCGTGGTGGACCGGGGACGCCATGGGGGTTCTGCTGGTCACCCCGCTGCTGCTCCTGCTGCGCCGGGTCCGGCTTCCCCCCGTCGCTCGTCCCGGCCGCGGCCGGGA